>JALHOR010000045.1:5550-26822 GCA_022842885.1 Anaerolineae bacterium | reverse complement strand
CAATCACTGTACCAAGAGATTCGGCAGTGGTGGCAAAAAGTTGTTCCCCAAGATGAAACGCCAATGCCAAAATAAACTGGCGACACTTTATCATACCTCCCATAAGTGAAAGGACACGCCCATGCCCGAAAATACCCTCTACTACGGTGATAACCTCAAAATTCTGCGCGATTATGTGCCTGCTGAAAGTGTGGACTTGATTTATCTTGACCCGCCTTTTAATAGCAATCGCAGCTATAACGTGCTGTTCAAAGATGAAAGCGGCAAGGACAGCCAAGCGCAAATCCAGGCGTTTGATGATACGTGGCATTGGGGGGCGGATTCGCGGGATACCTATTTTGCGCTGCTGGAAAACGCGCCGGAAAAAGTCAGCAAAGCGATGGAAGCATTGCACACGCTGGTGGGCGAAAACCAGATGATGGCATATTTGGTGATGATGACCGCACGACTCGTCGAATTACACCGCGTCTTAAAAAGCACCGGCAGCCTGTATTTGCACTGCGACCAAACGGCAGCGCATTATTTGAAAATTATTTTAGACGCGATTTTCGGAATAGAAAATTTTCGGAATGAAATTCTATGGAAACGTACTGAAGGGCGTAGTCATACGAATCACGAACCCAAAAAATGGGGCATAGTCGTTGACATAATTTTATATTATGCCAAAAGCGATAAAACACCCCTCAAACTTGTTTATCGCCCGAATAATCCAGATTATCTCAAAAAACACTTTCGCCATGTGGATGAAGATGGGCGATTTTATCAAATTGACAATCTTGCAAGTCCTTCGCCGCGTCCAAACTTGATGTATGAATACAAAGGCTATCAACCGCCCGCTAAAGGCTGGGCAATTTCGAAAGAGAAAATGGAATTATGGGATAAAGAAGGTCGCTTACATTTTCCAAAATCTAAAGAAGGTCGTATTAGACGCAAAAGATATTTGGATGAATTGGAAGGTGAAACGGTTCAAAATTTGTGGGATGATATTGGACCCATTTCTTCCCAAGCCGCAGAACGACTCGGTTATCCCACGCAAAAACCATTGTCATTATTGGAACGCATCATCCTTGCCAGCAGCAATCCGGGTGATGTGGTACTCGACCCGTTTGCCGGGTGTGGCACTGCCGTTGCCGCCGCGCAAAAATTAGGACGCAATTGGTTGGGCATTGATATTACCCATTTGGGCGTGGCGCTCATCAAATATCGCCTGAACGATATGTTTGGCTTGCAACCGGGCAAAGATTATAAAGTCGTGGGCGAACCGACAACGGTAGATGATGCCCGCGCCTTAGCCAAAGATGGTGAAAATGACGGGCGCTATCAATTTCAGTTTTGGGCATTATCGCTGGTGCAGGCGAAACCGTTGGGCGGCACAGAAGGCAGCAAGCAAGGCAAAAAAGGCAGCGACAAAGGCATAGACGGCGTGATTACCTTCATCGCGGGTGAAAAAGCGCAGGAAAAGGCACAGCGCGTCTTGGTGCAGGTCAAAAGTGGCAAGGTAAAATCGGGCGATATTCGGGATTTAGTCGGCACAGTCGAGCGCGAAAAAGCCGCGATTGGCGTCTTTATCACGCTGGAAGCGCCCACCCGCGACATGGAAAAAGAGGCATTGTCCGCCGGAGTGTATCAACTCAAAATTGGCAGCGCCAGCCAGCATTACCCCAAAATCCAACTGTTGACGATAGAGCAACTTTTACAAGGCAAACGGATTGAGATGCCATCCGGTTACAGCATGTTCAAAACTGCGCCACGCATAGCAGCCGATGTGCCAGAACAAAGAGGCTTGTGGGGCGAGTAGGGTGATATAATCGAGATAAGCATGAGCGAAAGTGATTTTGCATGGTTCTCAAACACATTGACCTAAACACAACCATACTCACCCTTGAAGAACTGCTTCAAGAATTGACTGCCGAAACAGAAATTCTGCTGACACGCGGCAATATCCCAGTTGCCAAAATTGCACCAACCCCCGCAAACCCTACACCTGCTAAACGAGTGTTGGGATTACATGAAGGCGAAGGTTGGATGAGTGATGATTTTACCGCGCCACTGCCAGAGTCGTTTTGGTTAGGAGACGAGGAGTGAATTTCTTAATAGATACTCACGTTTTTATATGGCTTGATATTGCCCAAAATCGGTTATCTACAACAGTTCAGCAGGCAATCCAAGACCCGCAAAACACCCTTTACCTCAGTTTAGCGAGTATTTGGGAGATGCAAATCAAAATACAACTTGGCAAACTACATTTAAATGCATCTTTAGCAACCACACTGATAACACAGCAACAGACGAACCTACTTCAATTGTTGCCCATTGATTTGCGCCATATTCTCGCTTTAAATCATCTATCACCACATCACTCAGACCCGTTTGATCGCCTCATTATCGCACAATCTCAAATTGAGGAACTTACCATTATTACAAATGATAGGGAAATTCAAAAATACCCTGTGCGTCATTTATGGTAGATCACTCAAAATATTGTGAGGGATAGAGTCGCCATGCGCTAGCGCCGATTCAATCCAGACTTCAATACAAGTGTCTGAAGATAAATGAAAAAAGTTGGCTCCCTTATAACTCATCACGGGTTTGCATGAAGAAAGCTTTTCGCAGGCGTGGCAGCGTAAAATCAAACCCACACGCCTTAAAAAAATTATCCGATGCGGAAATCGCCATCACTTCAAAAATATTGCGTTCCTGCGCCAATTCCACGCACGCCTGCACCAGTTTTTTGCCAATGCCCATGCCTTGTGCGTTAGGCGAGACACACAAACTACGAATCTCCGCCAATTTACGATTATAAATTTCCAGCGCCGCGCAGCCCATCACCTTGCCATCCACTTCGGCAACAAAGAACACGGGGAGCAGTTCTTCCAGTTCATCCAAAGTGCGCGGGAGCAGAGCGCCTTCGTGTACAAAAATCGTAATCAACTCTGCCAGCGCCGGAAGATCTTCGCGGGTGGCATGACGAACAGTAACGGCAGTCAAGAGAGCTTCTTTTTCCATACGATGAATGACCCTATCAACGTTTCACGCTCATAATTGGCGGAGAGCCAATTGCTGAGTTCTGTATACCGAACCAATAATTGATGTGAATCTTCGTTGCTCCCCGTGACCCAAGGCATATAATCGCCTTGCAAGACCAGCACATACGGCGGCATCGCTGCCCACAACGTATCGACGTTTTCTTGCTGCCATGCCACCGGAAACCACGACACCACTAACGGAAACTGCGCTTGGAAACGAGTTGCCGGACGCCAACCACCCATATACGCCACTTCCGGGCGAAACCCCCAGATGTAAAGCGTATCACCGGGCGCGACTCGTGGGCGTAAATATTCGACCATTTGCACAGAATACGCCGGATTTAAATCGCCGCCTTCTGGAAAACGGACATAATATTCTGCTAAGGTTTCTTGCCCGGTTAGGTACGGCAATGCCCGCAGCCACGTATTGGATAGTAAAATAAGCCCCAATCCTACCACGACTAGACTGTGCAAACCATACAAAAAATAGGCTTTGCCGCGCCAGTGGGCTATCCCCTGCGCCAACCCTTGCAATGTGTTATCAAGGCTCATCGCTGCCAACATGACCAACGGTGGGAGCATCGGCAGCCAGTGGGTATCAAACCCTTTGGCTTGAATCACCATAAAAGCGAATCCGGCAAGCAACCACAGATAAAGCAATACGTGCTGAGTGCTAAGTGCTAAGTACTGAGTGCTAAGTGTTGAGTGCTGAGTGCTGAGTGCTAAGTGCTGAGTGCTGAGTGCTGAGTGCTGAGTGCTGAAATCCTGATTGGTTGATTTGCTGAAACGCCGCATTAGGCTGATGGCAGCACCGACCAGAAAAATAAGCACCAAAGCGCCCCAATGTCGCCAACGAAAATATACATAATTTTGCATGGCGACTAAAAATTCGGTGGCATCATACCCTAGCGCATTATAAGCAGCAGTGCCTTGCGCCACGATGAGCATCTCGGCTATCACGCCATTTGACCAGAAATATGCCAGCAAACTGCCGCCGGTCATGAAGCCACCCAAACAGAACGCCACTATTTCTAAAAAAACACCTCCCCCTCTCCATGTATGGAGAGGGGGTTGGGGGGTGAGGTCATGTGTGAGAGGGGGTTGGGGGGTGAGGTCATGTGTGAGAGGGGGTTGGGGGGTGAGGTCATGGTTAGCACGGGCTTGTAGCATAGGCATGAGCCAGCGCCACAGGCGAAAAATAACCAACGCCAGCACAAAAAATGCCAAATAATGTTTGAACCACAAGATAAGCCCGCACAACGCCCCAGCGAGCAATGCCCACACTGCTGCCCGTCGCCCATGGGTGGCACTGGCTTTGAGCGTTGCCAGTGCCGCCCAAATCATCAGAATACCCACTAACGAATCATTCTGGGTGAGGCTGGCAAAGGTCTCGGTAAAATAAAAGATGCTGTATAACAAGGCTGCCCACACACCTACGCGCCGCTGCGCTAAGTGCAGCCCAATCAGGTATAAGCCGATAGCACCCACAGGCACGGTTGCCAAATCAATTGCCCGCAGCGCCCCCCAATGCGTGCCAAAAATAGCGATGCCCGCCGCATAAATATAATAAATTGGTGGCGGTTTGATGTCCCACATATCCACATAAGGCGTGCCACCCGCCAGAATGCTGCGCCCAATATTGGCGTACATGGCTTGGTCACGCCCCAAAGGATACGTCAAAATCGGCAGTGCCGCTATCAGCATCGTTATCAGTACGATCAAAAGCCAACGATGTCGTATCAAAAATTGTCGCATGAGCCGCACCATCATGAACTTGCCAAACAATCAAAAAGAGGCGCTGTTGTGCGCCTCTGATAGAACAGCATTATCTTTTTACATCGCCATCGGTCAAGCCTATTATTTGATGATGGCTCACCCTAGCGACCTTGACGGCGATTATGGGCATTTTGCCGATTACTCAAGATTGGGGATTAACACCCCGTAGCCGCCGTTATCGCGCCGATACACCACCTGAACTTGATTAGCATCGGCATTGAAGAACATGAAGAAAGTATGTCCTAGCAGTTCCATTTGTTCGATGGCTTCTTCTTCATTCATCGCCGTGATAGTCACTTGTTTGCGCCGGATAATTTGGGGTTCTTTCCAGCCAGCATCTAACACTGCCATCTCTTCCATGGATGGAATATCTTCAGATTCTTCGATTTCAGCGGCAGTCGCCATAAAGCGGTCACGCACTTGTTTATCTTTGCGCTTGCCTTTAAAACGGCTGATGCGCGTGTACATCTTGTCTATGGCGCTATCCAGTGCCAGCATGGCGGCATTATTATTATCGCTCATCGGCACTTTTTCTTCGGAGCGTAATATCGCCCCACGGCTGTGGCGCACTGTAATCTGCACGATTAAATCATCGCGCCCGCGGCTGTTATGCTGCTGCGAAAAATCGGCGCGGATGCTGGCAATATTGGGCAGATAGCGCGTTAAGCGTTCTAACCGTTCTCGCGCATGTTCTGTCATTTTGTCTGTTACTTGCAAGTTTGTGCCGTAAATCATCACATCCATGCCACTTGCTCCTTACTAAAAGATAATTTAAAAATGCTACACTTAACCCCGCGCTACACCTACCGTTAGCGCAGTGATAGAACGCGCCCCGGCAGCCAACGCGGCGGCTGCACAAGCCGAAAGCGTTGCGCCCGTCGTGCGAACATCATCAATAATCAACAGGGTTTTATCCGCTATTTGCTGGGTATCTGCCGTGAAGGCGTCGGCGACATTCTCCAGACGCTGCTGGCGATCTAGCCCGACTTGGTGAGGGGTATCGCGGTGCCGCATGAGCGCATTGGTGATGCAGGGAATTTTGGTCATGTCTGCAACCACTTCACACAGCTTTTGTGATTGATTATACCCCCGTTCTGCTAATCGTTTGGGGTGCAAAGGGACTGGAATCAACATGTCAAATGTCCAGTGTTGGGCGGCAATGCTCGCGCTTAAGCGTCTACCCAACGGCAGTGCCAGTGCGGGTGCTTGATAATATTTGAATGCCTGTACCGCCGATTGCAAAATACCTTCATGGAGTCCCGTTGCCGCTGATGCTGTGAAGCCGGCTAAGTCAGCAAGATGAATGTCCAATGGCAGCATATCCAATTCGGCGCTGCATACAGCACACCATGGCACATCCACGCGCCCACAATGGACGCATGTCGGTGGAAACACCAAATCCATGACAAGCGTCGTGAGTTGGGGTAGGGGCGAAGACGCAAAAAGCCCGGTTTTTTGCCGGGCAGGATTTGACACCATCAGCAACCTCATCACAATAAAATGAAAATCCGGCTCGCAGCCATCACCGGGAGCATTGCCCCCGGCGCAGTTCTCGTCTTAAATTGTTAGAATGCCCCGCCCGAATTGGTGTTTTTAAGCTGGATAATCGCTGGTCCCAATAACACAATCCAGATGGACGGGAAGATGAGCAACACCATCGGAATCATCATTTTCACAGGTGCTTGCTGCGCTTTTTCTTGCGCCCGCTGGCGGCGTTTCACGCGCATTTGGTCAGATTGCACACGCAAGATGGTTGCCATACTCACGCCCAATTGCTCGGCTTGGATGATGGCGGCAGTGAAGGCGTTCACATCCGGTACATCCATACGATTCGACATATCTTTCAGCGCCTCGCGGCGGGGTTTGCCCAATTGGATTTCGCGCAAGACGCGCCCAAATGCCAGCGCCAGTTCGTTATCCCATTTTTCGTATACTTTACCCATTGCCGCATCAAACCCTAAGCCGGCTTCCACGCAAATCACCAGCAAATCGAGCGCGTCGGGCAGGGCTTTGATAATATTATTCTGGCGTTTGCTGATTTTGCTCCGCAGCGACATCATCGGGAAATAATACCCCAAGACAAAACCGCCCACTGTCCACATTAGCCCGTTGGTTTTCATGATGACAAACCCCATCAAAATCCCGCCGATGCCTAAGGCAATGGTGAAGAAAATGCGTTGAACAAAAAATTGTGCAGGGTCAGTCGTTTGCCCGGCAAGTTCCAACATGCGGCGCGTTTGCTCAAGCTGCTTTTTGGGCGTGGCACGGGCGACCAATCCCGAAAAATTCTTGACGAGAGGGCGCACCACGCGGTCAGAGAAAGATAATTTTTCTTCCACATCTTGCAAGGATTCGACTTGAATTTCGCGCTCGGCATAAAATGCCAAGCGGTCACCTAGCGGGTCGCTACCTTTGTCTTCGCGCAGGGAATAATACACCATCAGCCCGACGCCCAACAAAACCCCAAGACCGATAATTAACGGTAGTAGTGCTTCCATACGCTAAACTCCTAAATCTCAATATCAATGATTTTCTGGATAACTGCCGTCCCAATCCCAATCAACGTTAGCCCAATCCCAATCATGGGCCAGCCGCACCAGCGGTCTTCAAATAATTGTCCCATATAACCCGGTTGTGCCGCGTTCAAAAACAATGCCAGCCCAATCGGCAAGAAGCTAATCAAATAGCCGGTGATGCGCCCTTGCGATGTCAACACGCGGACTTCACCTTTAAGTTTGATGCGCTCACGAATCGTTGAGCTAATCACGGAGAGAATTTCAGCCAAATTACCACCGACTTCGCGTTGAATATTGACTGCCGTAATCACCAAATCCAAATCTTCGCTTTCGATGCGTTCCAACAAATGATCGAGAGCATCTGGCACATCAATCCCAAGCTGGACTTCTTTAACGACACGCTGAAATTCGGTCATCGTGGGTTCGGGGGCGTCGCGGGCGATGGCTTCCATCGCTTGTAACACGCTGTACCCGGCGCGTAGAGCATTCACCCATAAGCCCAAGGTATCGGGCAACTGGGTTTCAAATGCTACCAAGCGTGACCCAATCAAACGCCCTACATACAAGCGCGGTGCTAACAGCCCCAAAATGCCCAAAATTGTAGACATCACCGGGTCGCCAGAAAATAAGAACAGGTAACCAACCGCAAAAAAACCTGCTGAAGACACAAAATGCGATGCCGCATATTCTGCCGGAGTCAATTTGAGGTTCGCCCGCGCTAATTTTTTACGGACATTTTTACCCCATTTGCGCTCCGAAAGGGCTTCGTTGATAGGGTCTAAGAAACGCCGACCTTCTGCCAACACATTGGAGGCGTTCACTTCTTCTTTTTTCTCGTCTTCAACAAATGTATCAATCCCCAGAACATCATCATCAATTTGTTCTAGGCGCATCTCTACCAAGTTATCATCGCGTCGGCTCAAAAGAAAAAACGCGATGAGCAGGATAATCCCCGCCACCACAATAATTCCCAGAACCAACATCTGCCCTTCAGTAAATGGCATAGACCCTTATCTCCGAAAACCTACAATGGAAGTTTTCTGCGGCATTCTGAGTGCCGGTATTCAACATTCTAATTTTATTGTAAACGAAAACGCTTTATCCGGTCAATTGACCGAGGTACTATTTCTAGGTTGGTGCCGCCAAAAGCGAGTATGTTTTGGCGGCAGTGGTCGAGGTGCTGGCGCGTTATTTGGCGCGACCAATCCCGAAGATAGTCGGCGGCAGCACAATCCCGGCATCCTCAATCTTATCGGTGAATTTAGGACGAATGCCAGTCGGACGAATGCGCCCAACGATTTTATTCTTCTCAAAGCCAGTTTGCTCAAATTCAAAGATGTCGGTCATGGTAATCATGTCACCTTCCATGCCCTGCACTTCGGTCACATTCAAGATTTTACGCGAACCATCGCGCAAGCGTGACTGCTGCACAATCAGTTCAATGGCACTGGCAACTTGTTCTTTGATGGCGCGGACAGGGAGTTCCATCCCAGACATCAAGCACATGACTTCCAAACGTGCCAAGGCATCGCGTGGGGTATTGGCGTGCAGCGTTGTCAGCGACCCGTCGTGTCCCGTATTCATGGCTTGGAGCATGTCTAGCGCCTCACCTGAACGGCACTCCCCGACCACAATCCGGTCAGGACGCATACGCAAACAAGCAATCACTAAATCACGAATAGAAATTTCGCCACGCCCTTCCAAGTTTGCCGGGCGGCTTTCCAGCGAGACCACATGCTCTTGCTGAAGTTGCAATTCGGCGGCGTTTTCCACCGTGATAATGCGCTCGTCATTGGGGATAAAGCCGGATAACACGTTCAAGAGCGTGGTTTTGCCCGACCCCGTACCCCCAGAAACAACCATGTTCAACGCACCAATGACGCACGCTTGCAAAAATTGGGCGACTTCGGGTGTCATCGAGCCGAATTTAATCAAATCTTGCACGCCCAAAGGCACTTTGGAGAATTTACGAATGGTGACGGTGGGACCGCATAAAGCAATCGGACGAATGACCACATGCACACGCGAGCCATCGGGCATACGGGCATCTACCAGCGGCGAACTTTCGTCCACACGGCGTCCCAACGGTGCCACAATCCGGTCAATCACGCGCATCACATGCGAGTCATCATCAAAAGTCACACCCGATAAATGCGGATGCCCTTTTTGTTCGATAAAAATCATCTTGGGACCATTGACCATGACTTCGGTGATGCTCTCATCTTTCATGAGGGCATCTAATGGACCGAACCCCAAAATATCAGCGACGATAGCATCAAATAGGCGATCACGCTCTGATCTGGAGAGCAGCATATTTTCTTCGGCAAGAATAGCGTTGAACAATACTTGAATCTGTTCGCGGACTTCATCTTTTTTGGAAATATCCATCGAAGGGTCAAGTTCGGCGAGCAGTTTTTGCTGAACGCGCAGTTTCAAATCACCGGTGCCATCTTTGCCTTCGCCGGGTTTACCGGGTTTTTTCATCATTTCTGCCTTGCGCCGGGCAATTTCCGCTTGTCGCCGGGCTTCGGCATCTTTATCAGTGGGTGGCTGACCCCCACCGGGTGCTGTCGGTTTCTTGGGGTCGCTGCCGCCGCCACCACCACCTTTGTTATCCATAGTACGCCGTAATAAGGACATGCTCTACTCCTGCTCTTTACATACTCACTAACGTTAACGAACACGCACCCGGATTGGACACATCCTAACCAAATGGCAAAAGCGCGGCAACTTGCCCCGCGCCCAAACTGCATATCCCATTACTTGCGTTTATCACCACTTCTGCCAAAAAAGGAGAAAGAGGATGTTTTGGCTGTGGGTTGTTCGGCGATAGGTTCTTCATCGCCCATCAATTGTTTAAACAGATGATTCGACAAATCCAGCATTTGTTTAATGGGCGCTTTGGTGGTGTCACGGTCAGAGGCAATGACGGGAATCCCGCGATTAATTGCCCCCAGAATAATCCGTTCATCCACTGCCGGGATAATGCCCTCAACTGGACGCCGTAAATACGTTTGAATTTTATCGGGTGTTGGCACGCCTTTGGAAGTTTTGGGGTCAACCGCTTTGTTGACAACCAGCGTCGTTTTTTCCGGCGCAAACCCGTTTTGGTCAAGCATATCCAGCACGAGGCGGGCATTCTTAATCGAAGGCAGCGTTGGGTTGACCAACATCACAATGCGCGTAGCAGCATCCAATAATGCTGCGACAGCAGCATCAATGGTATGGCTGGTATCAACAATAATAAAATCGTAGTGCGAGCCAATTTTATTGATGATTTCAGCAACGGCATCTGGGCGCGTATCGCGGATTTCTGCGCCAATAGCTGGACGCGGCGGACCCAAGACAACTTTCATGCCGCTGTTATGCGTCATGACGATGCTCTCAAAATAATCGAGGTCTAAATCATCTAAATTTTCAATCAGTTCCACCATAGTTTGCTGCGAGCGCAAATCTAAAAAGGCACCCACATCACCAAACTGCAAATCGCCATCAATCAGCAGCGTCTTAATGCCTTCTTTCATCAACCCAGAGGCTAAGTTGGTAGCAACCGTTGTGCAACCCGATCCACCAGTGGGGCTGTAAACCACGATGATATGTCCTGGACGATCGCCTGCGCCTTCTTCTTTTTCCACTTCAATCGGGCGCATCAAACCTTCGCTCATTGCCTTAAATTGCAAGCGCAGCGGTTCGTATTGGGCGTACACGTTACGAATGGTGGTATAGAGCTTGTCCATATCCGGGGGTTTTGTCAGGAAGAAACGCGCCCCGGCTAACATGGCTTTCTGGATGTAGTCGGCGTCATCTTGTACCGACATCATAATCACGCCGACCATTGGCATCGCCCGGGTAATCAACCCGGCGGCTTCCAGTCCGTCCATATCCGGCATGTTGATGTCCATAATGACAATATCAGGCTTTAGCTCTTTTGCCTGTTGTACCCCCTCGCGTCCGTTGGCGGCTGTTCCCACCACTTTAAAATCCTGCTCAAATGCCAGCAGTTTTTTGATGCCTTCTCGCGCTTCGGCGATATCATCCACGAGCAGAATACTGATGGTCTTTTTGCCGTCATCTTTGCCGGCTTTACCACTGCCACTCATAACGTCTTCGTCCTTATCATCATTATCCAGACTTTCAGCCGCGCAATTTTTGACCGGAGACATGCTCGCCCCCGGTCAACCTCTAGGACTTATTATTGACCTTGTGTGAGCGAAATACGTTCACCCACTTCTAACTGGCGAATACTACGAATCGCGGGTTCGATGTTGAAGTCGAATTTTTCGGGGACTTCAATCCCGAAACGTGTCATGATGTAATCTAGCGACACCGTTTCGGTCTGTACGAGTGACGTGGCTGCTGCTGACCGCAGCGCAAACGTGACCGGGATACCTGCTTCGACCATCCATGTCAGCACCACAGCATCTTGGGGCGATACTGCCAGCGTAATAATATCCGGGCGCGGCGGTTTGGGTGTTGCCGTCGGCGGACCATCAGCGGGTGTGGCTTCTTCTTCTGGCAGCGGGGTAGGCGTGGGCGGCGGCGGCGGTTGGAACATGCGCCCATCTTCTGGGAAGTCGCCCATCCAAATGACCAAAGCATCCTGAATGGTGCGCTGCGCTGCTAACAGCGGGCGCGGTTCTTCAGAAGGTTGTACCAAAACGTTCCAAGGTTCGGTGCCAATGATACGCGTATCAAATGCTCCCCGAATAGAGGTTTCTTGCGAAGGCGCTAATGACTTTCCACCGGGGCAATCTGGGAACGGGTCATCTGGGTTGACACAGCTTTCTGTGAGCAGTTGAAAGGCATTCGGTTCTTTCGATTGGAAGTTAACATCCACATCCACGAACAAGAACGACGTAATCAAATCCACGCGATCGCCGGGTTGGATGGCATACGCCACACTCGTCAAACGCGAAATCGGGACTGCTACCGCCACGCGGTTCGGCGGCAGTACTGCCGCAGCATCCGAGCCGTATTTGGATAGGTTGCTGAAATCTTCCGTCACCAAAGCTGTGGTGATAATTTGTTCTTGGAAAATATCCGTCCGCGCAATCAACCCAACGACCAATGCCAACGCCGCCGTATCTTCTGGATTCCCTGCTGTATACGCTTGGAACGGGGCAAATTCTTCAGGAATTGGCACGATTGCCAAGGCATTCGGCTGAATGATGGTGCCACGCGGAATTTCTTGGATGGCTTGAATCACATATAAAAATGGCACCGGGGTCGGCGTCGGAAAGACGGTCACGCCAGCGGGTGGTTGGGTCGGACTGCTGCCATCACTGGTAACAACCGGCTGCTGCCCTTGCTGGGGCTGTTGACCAAGGACGACAAACGCAATCGCACCGCCGACCACCACGACCACCAGCAGCAGGACGATTAATAAACGACTTCTTCCCATAAGTATGGCTCCGTTCTGAATAAGGTGAACTGTCCAGAGCGCGGTAATTGTTTACATTTATATACAATTATTCAGTGTAACCCAATCACCGCAATTGTCAAACAGGCACTATGTACTATTCATTAATTATCCGCAGCAGGTAATTCCAGTCGTACCGTTGTTCCTTCATTTTCGCCGCTGCGAACATCAATTTTACCACCGACTAGCTCAAACTTGCCCTTAAGCATGTTTAAGGCTTGGATACGAGCATCATTGGTATCTTCGTCAACGCCGGTTAATTTGCTCACATCAAAGCCACGCCCATCATCCTGCACCAGCATCCTAACGACATCACCTGCCAAATCGAGCCGGACATTAATATTGGAGGGCATCCCATAATCGCGTGCCAGCGCCATAGCATCCTGCACACCCCGGAAAATTAAGACTTCGCGGTGTTTTTCGAGGCGGCGGTCTTCATTGGTGACATCAATTTTGGCTTCAATGTCATTTTTCTCGGCAAATGCTTCCACATAGCGGCGCACGGTACGCCCCGGTCCCAAATCGTCCAGCATCATCGGGCGCAAATCAAAGATAAATTCGCGCACTTTCTGGAAGGTGCTGCTGGCGTTGGATTTCAGATTAAGCAGTTCTTCAGCGGCGCGTTCTGGGTTGCGGTCAAACAGACGCTGGCAAATTTCCGCTTGCAAGATGAAGTTGGTTAAGGATTGCGCGGGACCGTCATGCAGCGCCCGCGAAAGGCGCATTCGTTCATCTTCTTGGGCGCGAATAATGCCGATAATATCCAAACCCTGCGCGGAGATTTTGCCTTTATCGTCAGCATTGGCGGCTTCGATGGTGATGCCCTGCAACTGACTGAGGATTTGGGCGACGAGTTTTTGTTTCTGCTCTAGGTATTCATAGGTGGCTTCAAACTTTTCCAGTTGTCCGCGCATGGTTGCCAAACGGAAACGCACATCGAGCGCCTCATCGTATTTATCCCGAATATCTTCGCGTGGGACAGTATCCAGATTATCCTTGATGTTGCGTAAATCTATGGCAATGCCGGAATAGCGGCTTTGTTCGCGGTCTACAGAGGTCTGCATGGCGCTCACTTGGTCTTTGATTTCCGTCAGACGCCGTTTGCCACTGTTCAGTTCTTGAGTAAGTAATTCTACCAAATCGTCTTTGCTGCCGCCGACATCATCAAAATCGCTCATAGTTCCCTACTTTATTTAACTTTGCTGTTCAGAATCGCCATTAAGGCGTACCCAACCGCGCCGCAGTGCCATCACCGCCGCCTGAGTACGGTCATTCACATTCAATTTTTTGAGGATAGAGGTCATATGATTTTTGACCGTTTGCTGGCTAATGCCCAATTTATGGGCAATTTCTTTGTTAATTAGCCCCTTCGTCACATATTCCAGAATTTCCATTTCACGTTGGCTGAGAGGGATAAAATGCCCTTCAGCATCGGTGAAATAGGTGTTGGCACTTAGTTCTTCGATGCGTTGCGTCATCCAATCTTCAAATTGGCGGGCATCTAACACTGTATTTTCGTTGACGACAAACCGCCCCCGCGCCACATAGCGGATATATTTGACGAGCGTATCTGGATGAACATCTTTGGCGCAATAGGCGGCTGCCCCACTCTTGAGGGCATGTAGCACCTGTTCTTCGTCGTGGTGTGCCGTCAGAATGATAATTGCCACATCCACTTGGCTGTTCTTTAACATCCGGGCAACCTGCAACCCATTCATGCGCGGCAGATTGACATCCAGTAGGATGACATCAGGCGAAAGCGCGTCTACCTTGCCCAACACTTCCTCGCCATTTTCGCAAAAACCGACCACTTCAATATCGGTTTCCAGACTCAACGCCTTCTCTAGCCCAGAGCGAAATAAGGGATGGTCATCTACGATTAGTACCTGTATCTGTTGTTCGGTGTCCCGTTTCATACGTTTTATCGGTGACAGCACGGGAAGTTACGCCGCCACATCTCCTTACAATGCCCTCGGTGGTTAGTGGGTAGGCATCCAACCGCAGCCTTATGCTGGGCTAGATTGGGATGCACTGGTCGTCAAGATGAGTATAGCACGAAAAAGGATGCCGCCACAATTAGCCTGACGAAATTCAGAGGTGAGTCTGTCGGAATCTTAACATGCCTTCTATGATTATAGCCAACTATCCGCTGATTCGGCACATACTATCCAGACAATATTCAGAATTCAACAGGCGAGAAACCAGCGTGCAGCACATTTCCCATCAGGGTCTCAAGTATTATCAAGCGGATTTTTGGGCGCAAAATGCCACGCTCAAGCATGGTATCTTCACGCGGCATGGTGGCGTCAGCCCGGCACCATGGGCATCGTTGAATTTGGGTGGCACGGTGGGCGACAGCGTAGAGGCTGTGCGCCAAAATCACGAATTAATGTTGAGTGCGTTGGGTCTGAAACGCGCCCAATCGGTGACAACGTGGCAGGTGCATAGTGCTGATGTGGTCGTGGCACTGCATCCGATACGCGGGCGGCGGTGGCTGGCACAAGCCGATGGCATCGTCACAGACAGAGCCGATGTGCCGCTGGTGATGCGCTATGCCGATTGCACGCCATTGTTATTCCATGACCCGGTGCAAGGCGCAATTGGTATTGCTCATGCGGGCTGGCGTGGCACGGTTAGAGGAGTGGGTGCCAATGTGGTGAAGGCGATGCAGCAATTTTTCGGCAGCAAGCCCGCCAATATTCAGGCGGTTATTGGTCCCACGATTTCGCCGCCATGTTTCCAAGTGGGCGAAGAAGTGGTCGAAGCCGTATATCGGCATTTTGGCACGCTCGATGGCTTGATGACCCGTGACCCGGCAGATAATACTGCCTATGTGGATTTGTGGGCGGCAAATCAACGTGATTTACAGCGCGTGGGTGTGGAACAAATCGAGATTATCAATCTTTGTACGATGCAGCGCACCGATGAATTTTTCTCGCATCGCGCCGAAAAAGGGCGGACAGGGCGTTTCGGCGCAGTGATTAGTTTGTAATTCTGGCAGTGCAAGCTCGTTTTTAGCACCCCCAGCCCGGCGGCGACATGCATTAAACCAACGCCCTGCACACATCCAGATGGATATTTTTCAGCGTTATTTATTGGAAACGCATATAATAGAAATATCCAAATCATTTTCAGAGTTCAGGGAAAATCAGCAGTGGTGACGGACGTGATAGCCGGGCGGTATGCCATCGGCGAGAAAATCGGCTCAGGCGGTATGGGGGATGTCTTTCGTGGCATAGACCAGCGCACGGAAACACCCATTGCAATTAAGATGCTTAAAAGTGACCTTGCTAGCGATGAAATGGTGGCGCGTTTTGTGCGCGAAGGCGAGGCGTTGCGCCAACTCAATCATCCGCATATTGTCACCCTCCTAGATGCGGTACAGGAAAATGGGCAGTATTATCTGGTGATGGAATTGGTCACAGGCGGCGCATTGGATGACCTACTGCACCGCACATCACGCTTGCCACTGCCACACATCCTGAATATCGCGCTTGATTTGGCAGATGCCCTCACCCGCGCTCACCGTTTGCAGATTATTCACCGCGACATTAAACCTGCCAACGTGCTGCTGACTGCTGATAGCATCCCCCGCCTCACCGATTTTGGCATTGCCCGCGTGCATAATTCCAGCATCACCGAACAAGGCAATGTGATGGGAACGCTGGCATACATCGCGCCAGAGATACTCATGGGCGATGCCGCCGATGTGCGTTCCGATATTTGGTCATTCGGAATCATGTTGTTTGAGATGCTTGCCGGGGAACATCCCTTTAAAAGTGCCAATCCGGGGTCGCTGGTGTATACGATACTTTCAGAACCACTGCCAGATATTGAACGCCTACGCCCGGATGCACCACCCGCCCTGATTGACCTTGTACAGCGCATGGTCATTAAAAACCCGGCAGAACGTATCCCCAGAATGCGTTTGGTCGGCGCAGAATTGGAAGCAATACTTTCTGGCGACATCCCCACTTTGCCAGCCGATGATGCGACTTCCGTAGTCGCCCAGAGTGGTGTAGCCCATACTCGTTTTGCCACACCTTCGCCCATATCATCACGGATTATCCACCACAATCTGCCCGCGCAGATGACCCCTTTTGTCGGACGTGAGACGGAAATCAACGAATTGGAGATGCTGCTGCATGACCCGTTGCTGCGTTTGGTAACGATTGTCGCGCCGGGGGGCATGGGCAAAACCCGCCTATCGCTCGAAATAGCAACCCGATTTTTAAACGCGCTCCATCAGGAACTTCTCTTTGAAAATGGCATCTATGTTGTAGATTTAACGCCGCTGACTTCGGCAGAGAATATTGTGCCTGTGGTAGCAGAAGCCGTAGGTTATGCTTTTCAGCACGATGGGCGTTCCGCACAGCAGCAGCTATTGGATTATTTGCAGCATAAAAAAGTGCTGCTCATCTTTGATAATTTTGAGCATGTCATCGCCGGGCGCACGCTGATACAGGATATTCTCCAAGCTGTGCCTACGGTCAAAATTCTGGCAACCTCCCGCGAGAAACTTAACCTGAGCGCCGAAACAGTTTTTATATTAGGAGGCATGGCATTTCCTGAATGGGAAACACCGGAAGATGCGCTCGATTATGCCGCCGTGCGTTTGTTCATGCAAAGCGCCCGTCGCGTCCGCCCAGATTTCCAACTGATGCCCAGTGACCTAGCGTTTGTGGCGCGTATCTGCCACATGGTACAAGGCACACCCTTGGGCATTGTGTTGGCAGCGGCGTGGCTAGAGATGTTATCAGTGAGCGAAATTGTGGTGGAAATCAGCAAATCGCTAGATTTTTTGGAAACAGAGATGCACGATTTGCCGGAACGCCAGCGCAGTTTACGGGCTGTATTTGAATATTCATGGGCATTGCTGACAGAACAGGAACGCATGTTGTTCGCGCAATGTTCGATTTTTCGCGGGGGTTTTACGCGAGAAGCCGCGCAGCACATTACAGGTGTCACATTACGGGCGCTAACCACGATGGTCAACAAATCGCTGCTGCGGCGCGATGTGGTTTCCGGGCGCTATGAAGTGCATGAACTGCTGCGCCAATATGCCGAAGAAAAATTGGGCGAGCAAGCCACCCCTATTCGTGAAGCGCATTATCATTATTATCTGGATTTGCCTGCCCGATTGACGCTCCAATTGAAAGGGCATGGTCAACTCGACGCACTGAACGCGATTGAGACCGATTTTGAAAATATCCGCGCCGCGTGGCATGAAGCAATCCAACACCGCAATGCCGAAGTAATCCAGCAGGCGATAGAAGGTCTCTATTTGTTTTTGCAATTGCGGAATCGGTTTATGGATGGGGAACAATTATTCCGGGCAGCGCGGCAGGTATGGCGGGCAGATACCGAACCAACCTTGCTTGCCGGGCAGGTCTTGGTGCGTTACCCAGAACTGCCGCCACTGGCGCATTTTCGTAACGGCTTGGCAATTGCCCAACAGCACGATAATCTTGCCGAAATCGCGTTTTGCGAGCGATTGGTAGGACATTGGTTATCGCAGTTATCGCACGACTATAATCAAGGCGAAGGCATTCCCATGTTGCAGCAAAGTCTTGATCATTATCAGCAGATTGGCAATAAATTTTGTGTTGCACAGGTCTTGGATGATTTGGGGTGGAGTTATCGTCTGATAGGCGATGATATTCAACAGCGTGTCGTCATTGAACAAAGTTTGGCACTGCGGCGCGAGATTGGGGATAAGTTCGGCACTGCCAATTCACTGCGAAATCTGGGTGGCGGCAGCGGCGGCTTTTTCGATATGACGGGCGAATCCTTCGATTACTGGCAAGAAGCCAAAATTCTTACCTATGAGCTTCGTGACCGGATGGGCATCGCTTGGAATGCGAGTTTGCAGGCAGCCAATTTGCTATTTCGGGGTGAGTTTGAAGGAGTTCCTGCTTTACTAGATGAAAGCTATCCCCACGCCGCTGAGATGAACGATGTTATTGTTTTAGGCTTTATCCAAACGCAACGGGCTATCCTAGCTGCTGTTCAAGATGAAGATTATCCAAGGGCAAAACAACACTTATTGTTAGGCTTTCCCCCCGGAACACTCTTCGATTTTCGGAGTTTATTGATGCCGGCGGCTGTAATGCTGATTGCCTGTGGGGAAGCTGACTTCGATTTTCTGAAACAATATATCAATCCGTCGGTGGAATTACCGGCTGTTAATCAGCAAACTTTTTTTATTCCGCTGGTTTTACCTTGTTGTGTGCTGGCGAAACTGCTACAAAATGACGATGTGAGCGCCGCGCAGCTACTGAGTGCCATGCATCACAGCGAGTACACATTTACGGGACGGGTTCTTTCCATGGTATGGTTACAAAAATGGCAGTGGTTACAGCGCACACAAGCACAATTACAAACGCGGCTTGGTCAGGAGGCGTTTGCGGCGGCGTGGGAGCAGGGCAAGTCTATCAGTATTGAAAATCAAGCACAGGAAATAGACCATCTGCGGCGGACATTGCTATAAATCAACAGGTTTATCTATCAAGATTTACATCATCACATCAATAAGCATTCCTTCTAAACCCTTGTTTCGGTTACAATGGACTGCTGCCTGCGCTGCGGCAGGCATTGTAGCCAACCAATTGTTCTTATCACTATGAATGGATTACCCCCAATTTCTGAACGCCCATCCCTAGAGCCGCGCTGGTTATTCCCAGTGTTGGATGCCGCCTTGGTATTCGTGGCGTTCTTGCTTGGTTATGAACTACGTTATCACCTGCAATTGATTCGCCCGGTCTTTGACCCCGGACGCGCTGATTTTTTGCCGTATATTCCGTTTGCGATTTTTTATGCGGCACTGCTGTATCTGATTTATCAGAGCAGCGGCTTGTATCGGAATGTGCGCGGACGGACATGGTTGGAAGAAGTCTCGGTTATTTTTAGTGGCGTCACCAACGCGACGGTTATTTTGTTAGCTGCCTTTTTTATCATCCAGCCTGCCGTAACGAGTCGCTTGATGCTGGTATATGTGGCGGGGCTGACGATTGGGTTATTGGCGGCGGCGCGGGCGATTCAGCGGTTTGTCTTGGCATATTTGCGTGGCAAAGGCTTGGGGGTGCAGCGCGTGCTGATTGTCGGCATGGGCGACACCGGGCAAGCCGTGCTGCGAATTATGCTGGCGCGGCGTGAATTGGATTATCAGGTGATTGGTTATGTGGATGATGACCCAGAACGCGGCGAAGTCAATTTGGGGCGCGTGCAGGGCTTGGGCAAACTGGATAATCTCAAAGCCAGCATCCAATCCGCAAAAGTGGATTTGGTGGTGATTACGCTGCGTTGGAAACAGTATGACCGCATTCAGGAATTAGCGAAAATCTGCCAAGATTTGAATGTGGATGTGCGCGTTGTTCCCGATATTTTCCAACTTAATTTGCGCCAAGTGCAGGTGGAAAATTTGGATGGTATCCCTTTATTAGGCATCAATGGCACAGTACCGTTACAAGGGGCGGGGCGTTTGCTCAAACGGGCGCTAGATATGACGCTGATTGTATTGGCAGCACCGCTTTGGATGGGGGTGATGGGGGCGGTGGCACTGGCAATTAAGTTGGATGATGGCGGACCCATCTTTTATCGTACCCGGCGTTTGGGCGAACATGGGCGCTTGTTTGATATGTTCAAATTCCGCAGCATGGTCGTGAATGCCGATGCACTCCGTGACCGTCTCATTGCCGAATCGGGGCAAGACCCGCGCCACTTCAAAGATGAAAATGACCCACGTATCACCCGCGTCGGACGCTTTATCCGACGTACCAGCCTAGACGAATTGCCTAATTTGCTGAATGTGATTCGCGGCGAAATGAGTCTCGTGGGGCCCCGTCCACCCTTGCCCGCCGAAGTTGAACTGTACGAACCTTGGCATTTGCGCCGCTTGCAAATCATCCCCGGCATGACCGGCTTATGGCAAGTCAGTGGGCGCAGCCAAGTGCCATTTGACGAAATGTGCCTGCTGGATATTTACTACATCGAAAATTGGTCGCTCAAATTTGACATCCAAATCCTGATGATGACGCTGCCGCGCGTGTTGTTCAGAAGCGGGGCATATTAGGTTTTTCGCAAGCTGAGTTTTTCATAGGAAAAACGATGGGCATCCAATCAGGTGAAATTATTGTTCCCGACTATGTGGTGAAAGAGGTCGAAGATCGTCTTTTGCCAAATGAAAGCTGGCAGGCGATTTTGCAGCCCTACCGAATTCGTATCTTTTTTAGCAATCCTAGAATATTTACATCATTAGCAGCGTGTATAGGTATGATAATACTTTTAGTGATGTATTATATACTATCAGACCCTTTTATCACAACAAATTATATAGAATTTATAGCCCCTTTTGTGGCTTTCATGTGCTTAATAATGATTATGTTTTTGCTGGCATTATGGTGGTTATATGCCCACGCTCATCGGGTGATTTATGCGATAACCAATCAACGCCTCATCATCATTACCCCAAATTTATTGTCATCCTCTATGAAATCTTATGGCAGACGCGACATTACCCAACTTCGTGTGAAGGCA
>JALHOR010000045.1:0-5540 GCA_022842885.1 Anaerolineae bacterium | reverse complement strand
GCTCTTCCGATCTGTGTGAAGGCAAAGCCGGATGGCAGCGGCGATTTATACTTTGTCAAAGAAGGTGTTGGACACTATTCAAACGAAATTGGATTTTTAGGCATTCCTGATGTATACGCCGTGCGGAAGATGATTATCGAAATTTTTGAATTTGAGAGTGATGATTTTTGGGTTTAAGATTGTTATTTGTGACCGTTTTTCATTTATAGAAGGGGCAAAATCAAACATGGAAACACGCACCATTGGCGCGTTGAATGTGACGATTATCGGGGTGGGGTGCAATAATTTTGGGCGGCGCTTAGACCCGGCGGGGACACATGCCGTCGTGAATGC
Organism: Anaerolineae bacterium; assembly: GCA_022842885.1. Lineage (GTDB taxonomy): Bacteria > Chloroflexota > Anaerolineae > Aggregatilineales > Phototrophicaceae > JALHOR01. Next base: position 5,207 of record JALHOR010000045.1, on the reverse strand, counting down.
GGCGATGGCGGCGGGCATTAATTTTTTCGATACAGCCGATGTCTATAGTGCAGGGCAGAGTGAAGAACTGCTCGGTGCGGCACTTGGCACACGCCGGAAAGATGTCCTGATTGCAACGAAATTTGGCAACTCAATGGACGGACAGGGCAAAGGCGCGAGTGCTGCTTATATCAAGACTGCTGTTGAAGCTAGCTTGCGCCGTTTGGGGACAGATTATATTGATTTGTATCAACTGCATCTGCCCGATGCCGAAACGCCCATTGCTGAGACCCTCAGCGCATTGGATGATTTGGTGAAAGCGGGCAAAGTGCGTGAGATTGGCAGTTCCAATTTTTCGTCAGCGCAAATTCATGAGGCGGAAGCAGCAGTGAAACTGGATGGGGCGCGTTTCGTCAGCCTTCAGAACGAATACAGTTTGCTTAAGCGCGATGATGAATTTGCCATTTTGCCCGATTGCGAAAAGTTGCATATTGGTTATTTGCCGTATTTTCCGCTGGCAAGTGGCTTGCTGACGGGCAAATATCGCCAAGGACAACCTGTGCCAGAAGGCACGCGCATTACTACTGCGCCACAGCACGCCCGCTGGTTGACCGATGCGAATATGGCAAAAGTCGAAGCATTGGCAGTTTTTGCGGAAGCGCGTGGACATACCCTTCTTGAATTGGCATTCTCATGGTTACTGGCGCGTCCGATGGTAGCTTCTGTGATTGCTGGCGCGATGACTCCCGCGCAAATTCATAGCAACGCTGCCGCTGCCAACTGGCACTTAACCCCGGTAGACATGGCGGAGATTGATGGTATTTTGGCGATGTAGAGGAACGCGAGACACATGATGTTGTGTCTCCATGCCAGATTGAATTCTAAAATGTCTCTATTTTTCTATCATTTGTTTTTGTTGTAGAGTGATATTGTGTATATGACAAATCGCACAGAAATTATCGCTTTTATTCATAGCTTATCTCAGCAAAAATTTTCGTTTCAACAATCATTTGAACAGCTTGAAAATGCGCTTGATAGTCTAGTTGTTCAAGATTTAAGCGAATTACTGCTTGATTGTGGTATTATTCCAGAGCAATTTGGGCATGATACCACCGAAGAAAAGTTATGGGCAAAATACTGTGATATTCTCTTGAGCAAAACTTGGAATCAGCTTGGTATTGCTTCACAAGTGATTCGGGCACGCGGCAACGCCGCCGATGTCATGGGAAAAACATCTGAATATACGATAGTAGGCGATGCTAAAGCTTTTCGCTTAAGCCGCACTGCCAAAAATCAAAAAGATTTTAAAGTTGATGCATTGGACGACTGGCGGCGGAGCAATACGTTTGCTTGTCTCGTTGCACCTCTGTATCAATATCCAGCGCGAACAAGCCAAATTTACGGGCAAGCGCAGCGCAAAAACGTCACTTTGTTAGCTTATGTGCATCTCAAATTTTTGATAGACAACCCGCCAACTACAACGCTTATGCCATTATGGCAGGCATCAAGAGACATAGCGACAGATACCGATGCTTTGTTGTATTGGCAGAAAATCAATGCCATAATTTTGACTATCACAAACAAAACGGATGCTGATTTACAAGTAGCCGTGCAAGCAGAACACCAGCGCATCATCATAGTTGGACAATCTAGTTTGGATTACTGGCAATCTGTTATAAATCAATATCAATCTTTGCCACGCGAAGAAGCGATACAACGCCTAATAAAAGCCGAGAAAATTGAGCAAAAAATTAGCAGCATCCAAAAAACTATGAGGATGATACAGGCAGATGATGAATAACTTTCTCAATCAAATTACGAGTGGTGATTGTGTTGAATATCTGCCCAAACTGTCCGCTGCGAGTATTCATTGTGTTGTGTCGGACATTCCCTATGGAATTAATTTGGATGAATGGGATGTTCTGCACCATAACACTAATTCTGCGCTATTAGGACAATCCCCGGCACAAGAAGGCAAAAGCGGCTTTAAACGACGTGGCAAGCCCATCCAAGGTTGGAATGCTGCGGATAGGCATATTGCACGAGAATACCAAGAATGGTGCAGTACATGGTCTCCCTTGCTCTATAGTGGACTCAAAGATGGGGGGAGTGTTTTTTTGTTTGGCGCACGCCGCACCTTGCATCGGGCAATTGTTGCGATGGAAGATAGTGGTTTTATGCTGCGCGATATTTTGGCATGGGAAAAACCCAATGCTCATCATCGGGCGCAGCGCCTGAGTCCCGTCTTAGAAAAACGCGGACTCCACGACGCTGCACAGGAATGGGAAGGTTGGCGACTCGGAAATCTTGCCCCGCGTTGGGAGCCAATTGCATGGTTTTTTAAACCCTATAACCATACCATCACTGATACAGTGTTAAACAACGAACTCGGTGCGATTAATCTTGGTGCATCCCAAATAGACGGCAAAAGCCCATCGAATATTCTTAAATTTTGGTTTGATAAAAATGAAGAACGATTTCATGAAGCACAAAAACCCATCGCCCTACTCGAATTTTTGATTACCCTCACTACCCGACCAGACCAAATTGTGTTAGACCCTTTCATGGGTAGTGGCTCTACTGCCGTTGCTTGCCTCAATTTAAAGCGACAATTTATCGGTTTCGAGATTAACCCCAATTATGCTCAAATAGGACGCGACCGCATCGCCCAATGGCAGCAGCAACCTCGGCAAACTGCTATGTTTGAGTAGCAACTCGATAAATTGCAAATAATTTGAATATATCAGGTGGCAGGAAATTGCGAGTTATCAACCCCAACCATAAGCAACGCTTATAGCAATCCTTGTCACTATCAACTTCATTCGCACTATGAACATCGTTATGATGATGATAACCCAGCAAACGGGGTGCGGCTTGCGCCTGCCAAATGCGGCGAAGATTAAGTACAATGCAGAATCAAACATTTCGTTACTTAATTGAATCCCCTGTTTGCACCCTTGTTCAGGTGTCATCGAAACATGAGTCACAAAAGGATACTGTTATGAGCAAACTCAATACATTTAACACTCGCGGCACGTTTGATACGGGCAGCGGGCAGGCGACGATTTATCGCCTGACGCAACTGACGGCGCAGGGCATCGGCAAGATTGAACAAATGCCGTTCAGCATCAAAATTATGCTGGAAAATGCACTGCGAAATTTGGATGGCAAAGAAGTCCTAGAAAAAGATGTGCATAATCTTGCCAACTGGGACGGCAAAAAATACAACCCGGTGGAAATTCCGTTTAAGCCCGCCCGCGTGATTTTGCAGGATTTTACGGGTGTGCCGTGCGTAGTGGATTTGGCGGCGTTACGCAGTGCGATGGTGCGCTTGGGCGGCAACCCGGCAAAGATTAATCCCGTTGTTCCCGTAGATTTGGTGATTGACCATTCGGTGCAGGTGGATATTTTTGCGCGTGGCGATGCACTGGCGCTGAACTCCGTGTTTGAATTTGAGCGCAACCAAGAACGCTACGAATTTTTGCATTGGGGACAAAAGGCATTCGATAATTTCAAAGTGGTGCCACCTGCCACAGGCATCGTGCATCAGGTGAATCTGGAATATTTGGCAAAAGTTGTCCAGCTTTATGATGATGGCGAAGGTGGAAAAATCGCGCTGCCGGATACCCTAGTTGGCACAGATAGCCACACCACCATGATTAACGGCTTAGGCGTGCTAGGTTGGGGCGTGGGTGGCATTGAAGCCGAAGCCGCTATGTTGGGTCAGCCGATTTACATGGTCATGCCGGAAGTGATTGGCTTTAAACTCACGGGCAGCCTGCGCGATGGTGCAACTGCCACCGATTTGGTGTTAGTTGTGACGCAGATGCTCCGCAAAAAAGGCGTTGTGGATAAATTCGTCGAATTTTACGGCACAGGTTTAAATAGCATGAGCCTGCCGGATAGAGCCACCATCGCCAACATGGCACCGGAATATGGCGCGACAATGGGCTTTTTCCCGGTGGATGACGAGACTCTCAGCTATATGCGCCGCACCGGACGCGACGAAACCACGATTGCGCTAGTAGAACGTTACTGCAAAGAACAAGGCATGTTCCGCACACAGGATATGTCTGACCCGGTATTTAACGATACGCTCGAACTCAATCTGGATGATGTTGAACCGAGTTTGGCGGGACCTTCACGCCCACAAGATAGAGTACTGTTGCGCGAGATGAAAAATGCGTTTCAGACCGCGTTACGTGCGCCGGTGGGTCCATCGGGGTTTGAACTGAATGATGAAAAATTGGCGGCAACAGGCAGCGTCAAAGACAACGGACATACTGCCGATATTACGCATGGCGCAGTGGTCATTGCGGCGATTACAAGCTGCACCAATACCAGCAATCCGTCAGTGATGGTGGGCGCGGGCTTGTTGGCGAAAAAAGCCGTAGAACGCGGTTTGGCTCGCAAACCTTACGTCAAAACCAGCCTTGCCCCCGGCTCCAAAGTCGTGACCGAATATTTGAACGCCGCAGGTTTAACTTCGTATTTGGAAGAACTTGGTTTTCACACGGTCGGTTATGGTTGCACCACTTGTATCGGCAACAGCGGTCCCATCCCGGATAATGTGAAAGCTGCGATTGACCAAGGCGATTTGGTGGCAGCGGCAGTTCTCAGCGGCAATCGCAATTTTTCGGGGCGTATCAGTCCAGATGTGCGGGCAAATTATCTGGCATCGCCGCCACTGGTGGTCGCCTATGCCTTAGCTGGCACAGTGGATATTGACCTGAATAGTGACCCCATCGGCACAGATAAAGCGGGCAATCCGGTGTATCTGCGCGAGATTTGGCCCACGCAGCAAGAAATTATGGACACGATTCAAAATTCGCTCTCGCCAGAAATGTATCATTCGCAGTATGGCAATGTGTATACGGGCAACGAAAAATGGAACGCGATTCCGTCCACTGCCGAACCCGTCTATCCTTGGAATGACGACAGCACCTATATTCAAGAGCCGCCCTTTTTCCAAGATATGACGCTGGATGTGCAGTCTGTGAAGACGATTCAGGGCGCACGAGTGTTGGGCATGTTCGCCGACTCAGTGACGACGGATCATATTTCTCCAGCGGGCGATATTTCCGAAAAGAGTCCAGCCGGGCAGTTCTTAAAGGGCAAAGGCGTTGAAAAGAAAGATTTCAACAGCTATGGCTCACGACGCGGCAATGACCGTGTGATGACTCGTGGCACGTTTGCCAATGTGCGCCTGCGTAACAAACTCGTCCCCG
>JALHOR010000044.1 GCA_022842885.1 Anaerolineae bacterium | reverse complement strand
CTCCTCACAGGCAGCACCGTCTTATTAGAGAGCATTGCTTCACCAGAAGTCCAACGAATGCGCTGCAACGCGCTCAATCCAGCCAGCGCGGGCAGCGGCGGTTATTTCGATACAGATTGTTCGCCGCTGAATCCCCATAATGCCGGAGCCGGGTTTTATGCTTACGGTACACTGCCATTATTTATCGCCCATTTCGGCAGCCAATTGGTCGCGCAACAAACCGCCCTCAATATTGCCCCGTTTGATTTTCAAGGGGGTCCCTTAGTTTGGCGTTTCTTTTCAGCATTGTTTGATTGTGGCACTGTTTTATTGATTTTTTTCATTGGGTCGCGGCTGCATGGGCGCGGTGTGGGCTTGCTGGCGGCGCTGCTCTATGCGGCTTTTCCATTAGCGATTCAAAAAGCGCATTTTGGCACGGTCAACGCCATCACCACTTTTTTTGTGGCAGTAGCATTGTGGGCGGCAGCAGGTGTTCTCAGCAGCCGTTATACTCGTCTGCGCCGCGATTTTTTCGCTGGCTTGCCCTTTTATGGGCATTTTATTGTGTTTGGCATTGGGCTAGGCGCGGCAATGTCCGGGCGCATCAACATTCTGCCGTTAGCCGGGGTGATTGTACTGGCAGGAATGTTGTATTCGCTGCCGGGATTTGATAAGCGCCTCGCGTGGCACGATAGACAAATGATTATCAGTCGCGCCATCGTGGGTGTTTTTCTGGCAGGTGTTGTCACTGTTTTAGTGTTTCGCATTTGTAATCCGTATGCTTTTCAGGGTCCTAATTTTTGGAATATTCTTATTGATGAACGCTGGCTCACTGCCGATGTGCTGAGTGCGGCATATGGCGTCAGCGGTAATGTGGATAGCCCCCCCAATTGGCAGTGGCTCGCCCGCCCATCCTATATTTTCCCGCTGAAAGATATGCTGTTATGGGGCATTGGTATCGCAGCGGGCATCATGGCGTGGGTTGGCTGCATATGGGCAACTTATCAACTACTGCGCGGCAAACTATTTGCCACCCGCAACGCAATTTTAGTGGCGTGGGTTTTGGTCTATTTCCTGTATATGGGACGCCAATGGGTGATGACCATGCGCTATTATCTGCCGCTGTATCCAGCGTTGGCAGTATTGGCAGCATGGACGGTTTTTGAGTTAATCAAGCAAGCCCAGCGGCATGGCAAAGATATTTTGCTCACGCGCTTTCTGCTCATCACCTTCGCCAGTATTTTGGGTGCTGTGCCGATTTTCCTGTTGGTTAATGCCCAAGCTATGACCACGACCAGCACAGTTGCCGGAATTACAGCAATTATTTTGCTGGCAGCGGCGTTACTGCCCAATTTCCAGCGGCGGGCTGTGATTTTAGGGGGCTTCGTCGCCGTGTTCACCGTTGTTTGGGGTTTGATGTTCACCAACATCTACCGCAATCAACTCACCCGTGTGCAAGCAGCACATTGGTTGTGGGAAAATATTTCCGGCGATTTTTCGATTCGTTTGGACGATGCGCCAGAAGGCACGCCCTTAATCAATATCGCGGTTCAAAACAAAGGCGCTTCAGGGGCAATGAATACGCCTACAGTCATGTTTGAATCAGCAACGCAATATCTGCCCAACCAACCCTATATGGTCGAATTTGTGGCTCCGGTAGATGGCACTGCCAGTTCGGTGTATTCGCCGCATTTGGGCGACATGGACGATGATGCCGATGCCGAAACGCTGTATATTTCGATTGCGGAAGTAGACGCCGATGAACCCCTAGCAATGGGGACTTTAACCATCCATATGCCGCGCACTGAACATATTTTGGGTTCGGCATACGAAATTCCGCTGAATTTCCCGATTACATTTAAGGCGGGACAACGCTATGTCTTCAAAGCCGAATCGCTGAATGGCTCTTTCGTCAGCGCCGGGGCAGTGGTTTTGACCGAAGGTGATTGGGATGACCGCCTGACTTCGACCCGTGTCTGTACATTGCCACTCGGCATCACCTTGGATGACAACCCGCCATCGGGACTTGTCGGCTATGATGATTGTAAAGGGCGCGAATCGTGGTGGGGATTGGTGCAGTCGTATGATTTAGCGATGTCTTATCCAGTCGATGACACGCTCAAACGCGAAAATCTCATCGGTGGGCTGCATGTTGGCGATTATCTGACCATCACCAGCAATCGTTTTTATGATACCGAACCGCGTAATCGGTTACGTTTTCCGCTGACTTCGTTATATTACGAAGAATTGTTTGCTGGAAAATTAGGGTATGAACTGGTCGCGGTCTTTGATGAAAGTTTTGAATTGGGTGGCTTAAGTGTCTCTGACCAACATCTGCCCATTTATAACTCGCCGCAATGGTTCAACGAATTTGAAGCCGATGAGGCTTTCCATGTCTACGACCATCCGGCAGTGTTTGTCTTCAAGAAAACCGCCGATTATGACCCGGCACGCATTGAATTTGTGCTGAACAGTGTGCCGCTAGCGACGGTCAACGATGTATTTAACACGGGTTCAACCGATGTTGGCGCAAATTTGCTAGGTGTGGTCTATTGGAACACGCTGCAAACTGATGATGCTCCAACTCATTTAATGCTCACACCGGAAACATTAGCACAGCAGCAAGCGGGCGGCACTTGGTCAGACCGTTTCGATAGTGATAGTTTGCTCAACACGAATCAGGTAGTCGGCGTGGTAGCATGGTGGCTGACGCTGATACTTTTCGGTTTCGCGGCGTTTCCGTTACTATTCGTGCTGTTGCCGGGCTTGCATGACCGGGGGTATGCTTTCGCTAAATTTGCTGGATTATTTCTTATCTCGTATTTCAGTTGGGTGGTTTCCAGCGCAAAAATTCCATTATGGTCACAAACCGGAGTGTTGATTGCGCTGTTGCTAGTGACCCTGCTCAGTGTGCTGCTTGGTTGGCGTAAACGCGGCGAAATTCTGGCATTTATCCGCGAAAAACATGGTTACATTCTTAGCGTCGAGATTTTGACGCTGCTCTTGTTCGGCTTCTTTATCGTCATCCGGCTGACCAACCCTGACCTGTGGCACTTCGCCAAAGGCGGCGAAAAGCCGATGGATTTTGCATTTTTTAATGGCGTCCTCCGCAGCACAGTTTTCCCGCCGATTGACCCTTGGTACAGCGGTGGCTATATCAATTACTATTATTTCGGCTTTGTGCTGGTTGGTTCACCCGTGCTGCTGTTGAAACTGGTGCCTGCCTTCGCCTATAACCTGATTATCCCCACGTTATTTGCATTGACAGGCATCGGCGCATTTGCAGCGGCTTATAACATCGTTGCTGCTTGGAAAGAACGCAACCTTCAGGCGGTGTATGATAACCACACGCCCCGCCGCCTCGGTAATCCGTATGCTGCTGGCATTGCCGCCATGCTCTTGTGTGTGCTGCTTGGCAATCTGGATACGATTCGCGTGTTGGGTATCGGTATCGCGCAGTTAGGCGGCTACCGAACACCGACAGGCATGGAACAATATTTCACTGACCAATATATCACCCAATATGGCATTCAGCCGCCGCCAGAAGATGTGGTGGACATCCAAATGCGTGCCACCAATGCCAATATTCTGGATAAAGTGGCTTACGAATTTCATAATTCAACATCACTCATCTCCAGTCTATTGAACGGCATTGGGCGACTTTTAGGCGGCGCACCCTTGCCCATTGGCTCTGACCGTTGGTACTGGGGACCCTCACGGGTGTTGGCAGAAACACCGGGCGTTGAGGGCAATGCGATTACCGAAATGCCCTATTTCACATTCTTATACGGTGATTTGCACGCCCACATGATCAATTTGCCGGTGATGCTGTTTGCGATTGGTTGGTTATTCAACGAATTGATGTTGGCAAAAGAAAATCGGCGCGGCATTGTGGCAACGTTTTTATCATTGGCATTCGGCGCGACCATTGTGGGCATGATGCGAGCCATTAATACTTGGGATTGGCCCTCCTTCATGGTCTTGAGCGTGGCGGGCTTGGGATTTGCGTGGTGGTTACGCTGGCAGCAGCAGACCCAATGGCATCATCCGATAACGCGAGTTTTTAATCGGTGGGCTGTGTTGGATTTGTTGGCAATAGTAGGCGGGTTCGTCATTATCAGTTTTGCCGCCGCTATCCCCTATACCTCGTGGTACGCCGCAACCTATGGCAGCGTTCTCCCTTGGGATGGGGGTAAAACGCCCTTATGGGCATATTGGGATATTCACGGGCTGTTTTTGTTTCTGCTCATTTCGCTGCTATTATGGGAAACTGCCCGCTGGCTGCGCTCTGTCAAAGTGCGGGAACTGCGTGGGCAGGAAAATTGGCTATTTTTAGCAGGTTTCGCACTGATTAGTATCTTCATTTTTGCTTTGTTAGCTGCGCTCATTAGCTATCAAGTGATGCTGATTGTGCTGCCCCTTATTCTGTGGATTGTGCCGCTGTTCTTCCGGCGGGGACAATCCCTCCCAATGCAATATGTTCTCGTTTTAGCCGGATTTGCTCTATCGCTGACGTTGGCAGTCGAAATTGTTGTTTTGGGCGGCGATATTGGGCGACAAAATACGGTCTTTAAATTTTACATGCAAGCATGGGTCATCTTCAGCGTTGTCGGCGGGGCAGCCTTCGCGTGGTTGTTTCAAGCATCGGATAACTGGTGGAATCGTTGGCGTGTGGTCTGGTATGTGCCGCTGATGCTGCTCGTGATGGTGGCATTGATGTTCCCAATTATGGCAACTCGCGGGCGCTCTTTTGACCGGATGACCTTTGATATGCCCCTGACGCTGAACGGCATGGATTACATGCAATATGCTTCGCATCAACTGATGGATTATCCCGAATCCATTGATTTGCGCGTAGATTACGCCATCATTCGCTGGTTGCAAGAAAATGTCCAAGGCTCACCGACCATCATGGAAGGGCGCAGCATCGTCAGCGAATACCGCTGGAACGGACGTATCGCCATCAATACCGGATTGCCGTCGGTTCTGGGCTGGAATTTTCATCAACGCCAACAGCGCACTTTTGACCCACTGACGCGCTTGGTGGAACAACGCGAATACAACATCAAATATTTTTATAACACGGCAGATATTGTCGGCGCAGTGAGGATTCTGCGGCATTACGCTGTACAGTATATTATCGTCGCCCCGATGGAGCGTGCTGCCGCCACACCTGAAGGCATCACTAAATTTGAACAAATGGTAGCATTGGGTTTGATAACGCCCGTATTTGACCAAGACGGCGGCATCATTTACGAAGTGAATCGCACTGCACTAGACGACTATGCCTTTGAAAATCGGTGATAACAATTTATGAACATGATTCTGGATTGGTTCCTGCGCGAAGGTGGACTATTTTTATCATGGTGGCTGCTCGTCACGGTGGCGGGTTGGGCAGTGCTGCCGCTGTGTTGGCGCTTGCTCGGCAAATTGCCCGATAAAGGCTATACGCTGGCACGCACTACTGGCTTACTGCTGATAGGCTTCATCTTTTGGTTGCTAGCAAGTTTGGGGTTGCTGAAGAATACCCCCGGCGGGATGCTGCTGGCAGTATTAATCATTGTGCTGCTATCGCTAGTCGCTTTTTGGAGTGGAGAACGGTTTAAGCTGCGGGCATATTGGCGCGAAAATAGCACCGTAATCATTGTTGCTGAAATTTTGTTTTTTGCGCTGTTTTTAGGCTGGACAATCTTTCGTGCTTACCAGAATGATACCTCCACCACCGAAAAACCCATGGAACTTGCCTTCATCAGTGGCATCATGCGGAGCGAAATTTTCCCACCGAATGACCCTTGGATGGCGGGCTACTCTATCAGTTATTATTATTTTGGCTATGTGCTGTCCGCCATGTTGAGTATGCTCAGTGGTGTCAGCAGCACAATTGGCTTTAGTATGACCGTCGCCCTGTGGTTCGCCCTGACGGGATTGAACGCCTTTGGAATTGGCTATAATCTTGTGCGCTCCCGCGAATTACAAGCCGATGAGCCAGAAGCACCGGAAAAAATTCAGGCAAAGGGCATTGTATCCAGCATCTTTGAGCAATTATTTCGTTCTGGGCGCGGAACACCTATTTTTACCGGGTTGTTAGCAACGGTGCTGTTGTTATTCATCGGTAATTTCCAATTCCCCCTCATCGAAATGCCCTATCAATCGCGGGCGATGCCTGCCGAATATTTTGATTTTTGGGGAACACAAGAACGCACAGACTTAGACCAAACCGGTTATAGCCAACTCAATCCAACACTGAGTATCACCAATTCGGAAACATGGGGCTATTGGTGGTTTTTCCGGGCTAGTCGTGTGCTGACCGATTATCAATTGGATGGCAGCATTGCCGATTTCGCCCAACCCATTGATGAATTTCCGATGTTCAGCTTTTTGCTAGGCGATAATCATCCGCATGTATTGGCATTGCCGTTTGTGGTGATGGTGTTGGGCTTGGCGCTCCATATCGTCCTCAGCGAACACGCCCCATCGCGCTATCATATTTTATTTTATGGTGTGGTGATTGGCGGGCTGATTTTCCTGAACACTTGGGATGGACCCATTTATTTGGTGGTGTTGGTGGGTGCAGAAGCACTGCGGCGCTTGATTCGTGGGATGGATGGGCGTTTGCACATAGGCGATTGGTTATCGCTCATCGGTTTTGGCGCGTCGCTGTTGATAATCGCCATCTTTGCCTATTTGCCCTTCTTCATCAGTTTCCGGTCACAGGCAGCCGGCATCTTGCCCAACTTGTTGTACCCAACCCATTTTCACCACTTTTTCCTGATGTTTGGACCGCTACTACTCATCCTAATTGGTTTTGTCATCATCGAACTGTGGCGCGGCAGCCAGCAGCGCCGCCTAAATTGGTCTTTAGGGGTATGGACAGCCGGAAGTGTCGTCGCAGTATTGGTGATTTTCATGTTGGCGCTCACGATTTTTGGCGCCCTGATTCCCCAATTTAACAGCGCGATTCAGGGCTTCGTGGAACAAAATGGTGGTTGGAACGTCATCATTCCCGGCGTGATTTCGCGCCGTTTGGCATATCTGCCCACCACACTCTTGCTCGTTTTCGGGTTGATTTTTGTGGTGGCGCGATTGTTCCCTAAACGGGCAATCAAGCAAAAACATCCGGCAGATTCAGCCAGCGAAAGCCACGACGATTTACAACCAACAATATTATATTCACCCGCTACAGGTTTTGCATTGCTACTCATTGGCATTGGCGTCGTCCTGACGCTAGTACCCGAATTTGTGTATTTACGCGATAATTTTGGCACGCGCATCAATACCATTTTTAAATTTTATTATCAGGCGTGGATTGCCTTTAGCCTTGCCAGTGCCTACGGCATTTATTCCGTGCTGCTCGATAAAAACACACCGCGTCCGGGCATAGTGACACGGATGATTTTCGGTAGCATTATATTTTTAATTTTCATCATGGGGTTGTCGTATCCTATTTTGGGGATTCATGCGCGAGCAATGGTCGAGACGGGGCGTTTTTCATCAGCACCCGAAGATTTACGCCCGCTGACATTGGATGGCGGCGCACGAATGCCCTTGAACAACGATGATTATCAAGCGGTGATGTGTTTGAGCAATATCGTTGGCAATCGGCAAGATGTCATTATGGTCGAGGCTGTTCAACATGCCTATCGGTCATATTATGCGCGGGCGGCTGCCATTACGGGCATTCCCGCGTTATTAGGCTGGGAAAATCATCAACGCCAATGGCGCGGCACAACCTATAGTGAGATTGCGGGTACTCGCGCCCAAGATATAGAGCGTTTGTATAACGATTTGCGTTGGGATATTGCGTTAGAGATTATCAATCGTTATGGCATAGATTATATTGTGTACGGTGCGACAGAACGCCAACAGTACGAGCCAGCGGGCGAAGAAAAATTCATGGATTATTTAGCTGTTGTCTGCGAATTTGGCGATGCCCGTGTGTATTACGTTGGCGAGAATGTACCGCAAGACATCCGGTAAGAGATGAGAGAGTGTATGGAAGCGACCCACGATAATTTGACCCATCCTCAAGCCCAACCTCACCCGCTGCAACTGCGGGTGTCCTATGAAGTCTTGGCATATGCACTGCTCATCCTGATTGCGCTGGTGTTGCGCGTCGCTGAGATTGATACTGTGCCAATGAGTGACCGCGAAGCCCCACACGCACTTGCCGCGTGGCATGTGGTTTACCCAGATTCGCCGGGCAACCCGCCCGTTGCCAACAGCCCTATCACCTTTTGGCTGCAAATTATCACCTTTACGCTGCTGCCGGGCAATGAATTTTCCGCACGGCTGCCGGGGATTATAGGTGGCATGATTTTGATGTTGATGCCACTGCTTTTCCGGCAAAAAATTGGGCGTGAGGCGGCTTTTTTGTGGAGTCTCCTCTTGATGACTTCCACCGTTGTGATTGCAGCGACCCGTTTCGCTGACCCAGTGGTATGGGCAGGCATTTTCGCTTTAGCACTGTTATGGGCATTAGGGCGACATTATGAAACGCGCCAGCAGCGCGATATTTTACTAGCGGCAGCTTTTGGTTCGGCATTGCTGTTTTTATCGGCACCCAGCGCCGTTTTGTTGGCAGCAATCTTGGTATTGGCAGCCGCCATTGCCATTTGGTGGACAATCTGGAGCGAACCAGAAGACCTATCTTTAGAGACGCCTGAACATAATATTTTGATGCAGATTCGCGCTTGGTTCGCCGCAATCCCTATGTCCATCTGTATATTCGTCGCAGCCAGTGGCGTGCTTCTGGTCAGCACAGGCTTCATGTTATATCCAGCGGGTCTTAGCACTGTGGGCGAAGTATTTGCCAGTTTAGTGCGCGGCTTTGGGCAACCCGATAGCCCGGCTTCTCCGCCATTTTTTGCCGTATTAACGCTGATTTTTTATGAATTACTCTTGGTCATTTTCGCCATCATCGGTTTCCTGATATGGCGGCAAAACCATTTTGGCATTATTCGGCGGTTTCTGGCGGCATGGAGCGTGTTAGGGATTATTGCGCTGTTGTTTTATCGTGGAAGCACGCCGGGCGATGCCTTATGGTTGGTTATCCCCTTATCCGGTTTAGCCACCTATGGCATCCGCGAATTATTTTTTAATCGCGCTGTCATGCTCTTTTGGTTAGATGGCACATTGGCAGAAGATGCGGAACAAACCCCCGCACGATTTGCTTATATCAAATGGCTGGTCGGTATCGTTACGTTGGCATTGCTCATTATGCTGACCGTGCATCTTCAAGAAATTGCCCGGTCAATGCTCACGTTGCCGATTGGCGCACCTTTTGCGGAAACATTCAATATGTTAATGGGCGCTCCCTATGCCCAATTCCGTTACAGCGGTATCTGGTTTTTGATGACACTTCTGCTTTTTTTGGTCGGCTTCTTTTTGGCGGCGAGCCTGTGGGGCAATGAAAATACCCTGCAAGGCATGGGCTTGGGCGTGTTTTTGCTGATGCTGATTTCGGGCATGGGTGGTGGTTGGAATACAAGTGTCAAACACGCCGATGAAGCGCCAGAATTTTGGCATACTTCGGCGGTATCGCGGGATACCCTACTGCTCAGAACCACCTTAGAAGAACTAGCACAACGGAATACCAAAGGATTTCCTGATTTAGATGTGGTGGTGTTATTGGATGAGCCGATGGGTATCACGGATAATAGCGTCATCGCTTGGCTACTACGCGATTATTCCAAAGCGCGGTTTGTCAGCACCTTTGCCTCTGTGCAGCAGCAGCCCATTATTATGATGTCCATGAGCAACACCGAACCCGATTTGGGCAATACCTATGTGGGACAGCGTTTTCTGCTGCGTACCCAATGGTCATTGAACAATTTGGCAGCCACCGATTTTCTTACATGGTTCTTGCAGCGCAAAACGCGCAATCAAGATTTGCCTAAAGACCGCCTGATTTTGTGGCTGCGCGAAGATGTTTTCAACGGAACGTTAATATCCGGCATTTCCCAGTGAGGATGCTGAATAAGTGTGGTGTATATACAGCATTGGAACGACAGACAAACAGGTAAAGGCGCATGGCAGATCAACTCTCTAACTACGAAGAGCAAAGCCCGGCAGATGTTCCGGCGCTGATTGCTCGCTGCCTAGCAGGTGATCAGAACAGCTATACCCAATTATATAATTGTTTTGCCACTGCCATGTATCGGCTATGTTACAGTTTGTTGCTCAACCGACAAGATGCCGAAGATGTGATGCAAGATGTGTTTGTGTACGCTTTCAAAAATTTGCGGCGCTACGATAGCCAAAAATCAGCATTTAAAACATGGTTATGTACTATCGCCGTGAGTCGCTGCCGCAACATGTATCGGCGGAAACGCTTTTTGCTGGTGGATTGGTCACAACTCCTACATGTACAATTTCCGGCACCCCATTCAGATATGCCCGAACCTGCGCTTACCCGTAAAGATGCTGCCGATGTGATTCATGCGGCATTAGCAGAACTGTCGCCCCGCTTGCGCGAAGCAGTGGTCTTGCGTTATGGGCATGGGCTGACGTACCGGGAAATCGCCGATATTATGAATTGCCCACCCAAAACCGCTGAAAGCCGCGTCCGCTTGGCACACGAACAACTCAGGAGTCGGCTTCAACCTGTGGGACACACGCTCTTAGAAGAACTCTGGCAAGTGCAGGAGCAGTAAAATATGTTGCAATGTCATTATACGCGGGCGCGTATCCCCGCCCTGATTAACCAAGAATTGCCCATCCAAACGCGGCGATATGTCGCCCGTCATTTGGATCATTGTTCGGCGTGCCGTGCTGAATTTGAACGGCAAAAAACGGTCAAACAAGAACTTATGCGTGAATTGCCGCACTTTGGCAAACCCGATGAATCGGCATTAGAGCGCATTTGGGCGCAAGTACAAAGCGATTTAAGACCCGCCGCGCCGCGACACAATACACGGCTGCCGCTGAAATCCTATTCTTTCGGTGGCATTATCGCCGGCTTATTGTTGGTTTTGCTGCTGCCGATTGCGGGCAATGCCGGCACAATGTCCGTACCGCATCATCCATCGCCCCAAATCATCGTCCTGACAGAAACACCTACGAATCGTGTTGCTGTGGCAGTGCCAACGTTGATTGCCTTGGTGGCACAAACAGCACCGGGCGAAACCGATACCCCAACAATTTTGGATAACACACCCGCGACCCCATCTGCTGCTGTACCGTAAGTAATCGTTATTCGTCTGATGAGCATGAATGAAGGACTATTAAAATGGTGATAGGGACAAACCCGGAAACGAATGAAAACCCATTAAGCCGTTGGCTCAAAAACGGGTTGGTGCTGAACCCAGAAATTATTGCCTACTTGGTTATTTTTGCCTTGGCAGTCTTCACGCGCTTTTATATGCTCGGTGATCGGGTCATGAGCCACGATGAGAGCCTGCATACGCGCTTCTCATATAATCTATACAAAGATGGCGATTTCCAGCATACCCCGCTGATGCATGGTCCTGTGTTGTTCCATGCCGCTGCCTTCTCGTACTATTTGTTTGGCGATGGTGATTTCACAGCGCGTATTTATACGTCGTTATTAGGTGTTTTGTTGGTGATGTCGCCGCTGTTGTTCAGGCGTTGGTTGGGCAAGTGGGGGGCATTGCTGGCATGTATCATGCTGCTCATCTCACCCATCACCATGTATTACAATCGTTATATCCGCGAAGACACGCCCAACTTGTTTTATACGATGCTGATGATGTGGGCGATGTTGATGTATGTCAACGGATCTGAAAATCAGCGTCGTCGAGCGCATTGGTTGTATTTGCTGGCAGGCGCGATGCTGATGAGTTTGGCATCCAAAGAAACTGCCTTCATGTATATTTTCATCTTCGGCACGTTTTTGGCACTTTATTGGTTTGTACGCCTCATACAGCATTTTTTTGATGTCCCCGGCAAGCCGCTGTTTCACCTCACTACCATCGGCATTCTACTGGGTGGGGTATTGGCAATCGCCATGTATATCATCCTGGACATCATCAAATTCGATTTATTCTCTGGTCCCGATGATGTGGCATTTTCTGGGCTTGCGCTGGGTGAACAGCAAATTTTCTTCGGTTGGACGCTGCTGGCAATCCTGATTGTAATCGCCACCACCTTCATTACCCTACTTTCGGCATATACCGAAAAACCGACCGATGAAAACAGCAATCTGTTATTTGGCATCCTACGGCTGATTATTCGCCTCGTCGGTATGATAGCTGTCGTCATTGCGGCACTTTCGCCATTGGATGTGCTACCGCGCACGATTATTTTGATTGCGATTGTGGCGGTTGCCAACGCCCTCATCTATTTCACGCTGCGCCAACGGATTCGGGGCTTGCCTTGGGCAGAATTGGCGTATGTCATCGGCATGACCTTGTTAGTCGGCTTTATTCTGGTCGTCGTTGAAGAGCGTTCCCATACCGAGCCATTAAGCAGTGGGCAAGCTGTCGTCCCGGCAGTTCCCGGCGAAGAAGGCGATGTGGCAGCAATCACCTCGACGATTAGTTGGTTGCCGATGATCGCTGTTTGGGTTGGCATGGTTGTGGTATTGGTCTTTCTGTTCGTGGTGCGCCGCCGCCCCGCCGATGATGATATGGTAGGCAAAGATAAGATGGGACGCGGCTTTTGGGGAACGATGGACTTATTCCCTGAATTTGATGTCATGATTATTATCGGTACGCTCATCTTGCCATGGGCGACTGCCATCATCCCGTATGTGATGAAAGGCACTTCTACCGATTTTATCAATATTGCCAATGCGCTCCCACCGGTCGCCTACAATGTGCTGGATAACCTGCCGAACATGAATACCCCTGACCAAATTGGGCAGTTAATTCTAGGTGGAATGGCGTTACTGCCGCTGTTGATTATCTCGGTTGCCATTGGTTTAGCTTGGAATTGGCGGCGCTGGTTAATTGCATCAACGATTTTTCATGCGTTGTGGGCATTTTTCTTCACGACGGTTTTCACCAATATGCCCGGCTTAATGACCGGTATGGTTTACAGCTTGGGCTATTGGCTGGAACAGCAAGGCGTCCGGCGCGGCAGCCAACCACAATATTATTATTTAGTGGTGGTGATGCCTTTCTATGAATTTTTGCCTGTGTTGGGCAGCATTCTGGCAACCTTCACTGGATTAACCATTTTCTGGAAACGACGCAAAGAAGACAACGAGACTCGCTTGGCACTGCGTGATGCCATGCAAGACGTTGAAACCTCCGCATTGGCTGGCGATGAGCATATTACAGACGAAGACCAAGAACGCCATTATGCCGCTATGGAACGCATGGTTGCTTTGCGCCATACTCGGCAAATCCATGAAATTCCATTTTTGTTCTTGTGGGCGTGGTTAGGCGTTTTTAACCTTATCCTCTATAGCCTAGCGGGCGAAAAAATGCCATGGCTGGCGATTCATCTTACCTTTCCGTTAATCTTCTTGACTGCATGGTTCTTCGGGCGCATTTTCGACAAAGTAAATTGGCAACACATGCGGCAGTATGGCTGGATTTTGCTGCTCATCTTGCCTGTATTAACGATTGTGCTGCTGCAAGTATTTGGCTCACTCGTCATTGGGCGCGGTCCGTTCCAAGGATTAACGACTGCCCAATTACAACAGACGTATGGTTGGTTGGCATCAGCGGCAGTGGGCATGAGTTTAATCGGTGGTGTGATTTGGTTGGTGCGGCGGTTCGATGCTTGGCTAACGTTGCGTCATGCGGTGGCGATTACTCTCTTCAGCCTATTGGGGTTAATCACCTTCCGGTCGGCATGGATGGCATCCTTCATCAATTATGATTATCCCAACGAATTTTTGGTCTATGCTCACGCTGCGCCAGCTATAAAAGATGTCTTGGAAGAGATTGAAAAACTGAGTTTCCGTATTACCGATGGCAAAGATCTGAAATTTGCCTACGATAACAGCGTGTCGTGGCCCTATAGTTGGTACTTCCGCGATTATCCCAATGCCGTTTTTATTGGGGAAAATCCAACTGTGCAGAATCTGGAAGATGCCATCGTCGTCGTGGTCGGGGATGATAAACGCGGCAAAGTCGAACCTATTCTGGAAGACCGCTACCAATTGTTTGAACATATGCGGCTGTGGTGGCCCATGCAAGATTACTTCAACCTCAACACCGCCCGCGTCATTAACACGTTAGATTTTTCGTCTGCCAATACCAATGCAGCCCAAATCCGTGAAGGTATCTTCAATATTTGGTGGTCACGCGATTATAGTTTGTATGGCACTGCCACCCAGAAAGATTTTAGCCTCACCAATTGGCCCGTCTCTGACCGCATGTTGGTGTATATTCGCAAAGATGTAGCCCGGTTGATTTACCCATATGGTACAGGCGAAGGCGTTGTCTTTGAAGAAGAACCCCAAGCCATCAATATTTGCCGCACCAACTGGATTCAAGATAAAGAAGCGATTGCTATCTTAGAAAGCGACCAGTTGATTAATCGCCCGTTGGGGTTGGCACAGGATAGTGAAGGCAATCTCTACATCGCCGAAGAATTTGGGCATAAACTGAGTGTCTTTGATGCTGAAGGCAATTATGTCAATGCCATTGGCATACAAGGCGACCAACCCGGCACGTTCAACCGCCCCAACAGCGTGGCAGTGGCGGCAGATGGCAGTTTATTCGTGGCAGATACATGGAATTTCCGTATTCAGCACATCAATAGCGATGGAACACCTTTAACATTGTGGGGGCAACCGGGTGAATTTGGCTTCGGTGCACCTTCTGAGCCGCAAGATGGGTTCTGGGGACCCCGCGATGTCAAACTCGATTCGCAAGGGCGTATCTATGTGGCAGACACAGGCAATAAAAGAATTCGCGTCTACCAACTCAATGATAACACTGCCGAATGGGTCTATGATTTGGGCAGAGGCGGCAGCGGTGACGGTGAACTAGATGAACCCAGCGCCATTGCCATTCATCCTTTAGATGGGCGGGTTTTCATCGTGGATACTTGGAATCGGCGCGTCTCGGTCTTTAACAGCGATGGCAACTTCCTGACGAGTTTCCCGGTACGCGCATGGTACGAAGAAAAAGGCAATCGCCCATATATTGCCATTGATGCCCAACGTGATTTGGTCTATGTGACTGACCCCGATGGTGGGCGTGTCTTGGTCTATAACACGGCTGGCGAATGTCAGGGGTCATTTGGCAGTCTTGCAGGCGAAGTGCCAACCAATTCCGGCTTTAGTGTGGTCGGCGGTATTTTGGTAGATAAAGAAGGCTTTGTGTACGTCACAGATGCCAGCTTTGGGCGTATCTTAAAATTTGAACCCTTTACCGAAATTTTACCGCCTGCTGAAAATGCCAATGCTGGCGCTGGTGAAGTGACCCTAGAAATCACCGAGGAAGTAACCGAAGACTCGGAAGCGGCTGAATAATTAGCTACATCATAAACAGGGCGCGAGAAAATTTTGCGCCCTGATTGCTCATTATGATAAGCAGTACATAGCGATATTTTTATGAGATTATAATATTTACCACCCCCTCTTGACACAATCATGCCCTAGCCATACAATAACAATACTTTGCGGGCGTAGTTCAGTGGTAGAACGTCACCTTCCCAAGGTGAATGTCACGGGTTCGAGTCCCGTCACCCGCTTATCAAAATCCCCTTGCTTAGGGGATTTTTTGATTCAACGACCTCTTTTTCTCTATTCGATAACTGCGTGCCAAGATGTCGGTTTTGGTTGATTTTTTGTCGTTAAATGCCAGCCTGTTACTAGCGCATTAGATTTACAATGAACGTAACTAAATTTAACTAAGATAGGACATTTGTCCGTCATTGTTGGGAGATAACCACTTTATGACTCAACCCTTTATTTTAGGTGTCAATTATTGGCCCCGGCGTAAAGCCATGTACTGGTGGTCAAATTTTGATGCAGACGAAGTGCGTGAAGAATTCAGCATCATCGCCGATCTTGGGATGCAAGTGGTACGGCTATTTTTATTATGGGACGATTGGCAGCCAACACCGGATACTGTTTCGGCAGCGTGTTTGGATAATTTTGGGGTTGTGTGTGATATTGCCGCCGAATATAACCTCAAATTGGATGTGACTTTTTTCACTGGTCACATGAGTGGTCCCAACTGGTCGCCCGGATGGTTATTAGATGCCAATGCGCCCGCCCCATCGCCGCATTTACAGCAATTGGTCAGCGGTGGCAAAGTGGTTCCGGGGGCATATCGCAACATGTTTCATGACCCGGTGGCACTTTCGGCAGCGCGGTTGCTCTTACGCTCAGTGGTGACGCGCTATAAAGACCATCCGGGCATTTGGATGTGGAATCTGGGCAATGAACCAGATTTATTTGCGTTTCCCCACAGAGCCCCAGAAGGACGCGCTTGGGTACGCGAGATGACCGCGCTCATCAAAGAAATTGACCCTGTTCATCCGGTTACTTGCGGGCTGCATGTGGCTAGTTTGCACGAAGATAATGGACTGCGAATCAACGATGTGTTTGCCGAAACCGACATTGCAGTGATGCACGGCTACCCCATGTACTTGCCATGGGCGCGGCATAATCTTGACCCGGATTTAGTACCATACACCTGTGCCTTAGTCACGGCACTGTGCGGCAAACCGACACTCATGGAAGAATGGGGTGGCTGCACCAACACGCCCGGCTTGCCTTCGGAAGTGTGGTCATGGACAGCATATGGCGAACCGCGCACCCAATTTATGGCATCGGAAGAAGAATTGGCAGCCTATATTGAAGCAGTACTCCCCAAACTGGTCGAGGTCGGCGCAACAGGCAGCATGTTCTGGTGCTTCGCTGATTATATCGAGGAATTATGGGATAAACCGCCCTGCTCCGAATCCAAACATGAACGTTTCTTTGGTTTAGTCCGTCCCGATGGCTCGCTGAAACCTCATGCCGCTGCCATTAAACGCTTCGCCGCTACAAAACCGATGGTCAATCCCACGCCCAAACATCAGGTCACGCTGGATATTACGGCAGAAGCATTTTATGAAGACCCAGCGGCACATACGATACGCCTTTATCAAAAATATTTGGAAGACTATCAACTATGACATCGGTAAAAAATCCCCGTTGGGCATTGGGGCTGTTATGGTTGGCATGGTTGGTGGTTATCATCGGTTTTCAGGTTATTGCTGACATGCGTTATGACCCTGACCGCCCCGATGAAGCCCTAGAATGGACGGGAAATGAAACAACTGCCCGTAGCCAGCGCGATAAGCCTTATCTCATTGAACCCTTCATGAATCATCAAGTGTCGTGGGATTCGGAATTTTATTTGTCTATTGCTATCGCGGGTTACGATGACCCTTTAGTTCGCACTGTTGAAGTCAAAGATGGGCGCGAATTATCGCTGAATTATGCCTTTTTCCCGTTGTATCCGCTGACGATTCGTGCCGTTAGCATTCCGTTAAGCATCTTTGGTCTTACGCCCATTGCAACGGCTGTTTTGGCGGGGGTCATCATTTCGGCTGTAGCGGCATTGGTGGCGCTGCTGGCACTCTACGAACTGGTAAAAGATGAGCTAGGCGATGGTAGCGGCATTCGCACAGCATTTTATCTGTTGGTTTTTCCCACCTCATTTTTCCTAGCAACCGTTTTCACCGAAAGTTTTTTCTTGGCGCTGGCATTAGGCTGTATGGCGCTGCTCAAACGGCAACTATTTTTTTGGGCGGCGCTGTTGGCATTTTTGGCGGCACTCACCCGCGCTTCTGGCGTCTTGCTCATCATTCCATTGGGCATCGCTTGGCTCAATACGATTGGTTGGCGCAATGTATTGAAGCCGAATCTGTGGTTGAATCAGCAAAATATGCTGCGTTTCGTGCTGATTTTCACGCCCATCATGGGTTTTTTGATATGGCGTGTCACGTTGGGCGAAGCGGCACTGATGGTCGAAGATACATGGTTCGGGCGCGGCTTAGATAATCCACAGCGCACATTGGATGGTTGGCGACGCGCAATAGAGGCGCTGCTCACCACCAATATCCCAGAGCGCCGCATTTACTACGGCATGGAATTTGCTAGCGTTCTATTGGCGATTGTAGGGTCATTGTTTGTGCTGCGCCGGTATCCGGGCATTGCGCTATTCAGTTTGGCGGCACTCGCCGCTGGCATGTTCACCAGCGCCCCTCAAAGTCTGGTGCGCTATGTGTTGACGGCACCAGCGATGTTCATTTTCTTGGGGCGGTTGGGCAAATCGGCGGTCTTTGACCGCGCATGGACACTCGGCAGCATTCTCTTTTTAAGTATGCAGGCATTTTTATTCTCACATGATATGTGGGTAGCATAATTTTCAACAAAAGGATAACAACCATGACATTTCCAAAAGATTTTCTGTGGGGAGCCGCCACCGCCAGCTATCAAATTGAAGGCTCGCGGACAGAAGACGGGCGCGGCGAATGCATCTGGCAGCGGTTTTCGCACACGCCGGGCAAAGTCAAAAATGGTGATACGGGCGATATTGCCTGCGACCATCTGAATCGTTATGCCGAAGATGTGGCGCTCATGCGTGAAATCGGCTTACAGACCTATCGTTTTTCGGTTGCATGGTCACGGGTGCTGCCAACTGGGGTTGGCACTGTGGCAGAAAATGGTCTCGATTTTTACGACCGCCTAGTAGACGAACTGCTGAAAAACAACATCACGCCGTTTGTGACGTTGTATCACTGGGATTTGCCACAGGCACTGCAAGATAATGGCGGTTGGGAAAACCCGGATAGTGTCAAATGGTTCACAGATTATACCGAAGTCGTCACCAAAGCATTGGGCGATAGAGTTAAAAATTGGATTACCCACAACGAACCGTGGTGTGTGGCGTTTTTGGGGAATATGTTCGGTGTTCATGCCCCCGGCAAACAAGATGCCAAAGCCGCCTTTGCCGTCGCGCATCATTTGTTGATTTCGCACGGCACAGCAATGAATGTCATTCGCCAAAATGTTGCCGATTCTTATGCGGGTATCACACTCAATCTCGCGCCCAAATATCCCGAAACAGATAGCGACGCTGATAAAAAAGCCGCCTATACTGCCGACGGAATACAGAACCGCTGGTTCTTAGACCCGGTATACAAAGGGGTTTATCCGGCAGATATTGTGGAAAAAGCCAGCGAATATCTGGATGGATTAGATTTGAGCGCCGTAAAACAAGCCGCTGTCCCTACTGATTTTCTGGGCATCAATTATTACATGCGTGGTATCGTCAGAGCCGAAGAAAATCCAATGGGATTTAACGAAAAAATGGCAGATTATGAGGGTGTTGAACTCACCGCGATGGATTGGGAAGTGTACCCTGATGGTCTGCACGATATTTTGGTCAACACAGCGCGGGATTACGATGTAAAGGCTCTTTATGTGACTGAAAACGGCGCTGCTTATGACGAACCCGAACCGATTAATGGCGTCGTGGAAGATGCCAAGCGCGTCAGTTACTTGCAACGGCATTTTGCCGCCGCCGAAGCTGCTATCGCCCAAGGTGCGCCGTTGAAAGGCTATTTTGTGTGGAGCTTCTTGGACAATTTTGAATGGGCAGAAGGCTACACAAAACGGTTTGGCATCACTTATGTAGATTATGCCACCCAAAAACGCATCCCCAAACGCAGCAGCCTGTTCTACAAAGATGTTATCAAGGCGCAAACTGCCAGTTAGAGCATTGACGCTTTCGCTGGCTATCGCTAGAATATACGGGCTTAGTCCGACAAAAATTAGGGATATTTCGCAACCCCGCCTGTCGGGGTTGTCGCATTTGAGGAGTTTTGCACTGTGGTAGACTTTACTTTGGCGGCACAAAAACGCACCGTTATCGGCAAAAAAGTGAACCGGTTACGCCGTGCAGGCTTAGTGCCAGCAACCATTTACGGCGCTAAAATTCCCCCGGTCAATGTTCAGTTCCCCTATCGGGTACTGCAAGTGGCATTGATGAAAGCCGGTGGGACAAACCTGATTCAAATGACAGTGGATGACGGTAAAAGTTATCCGGTACTCGCCCGCGAAGTGCAGCGTGATGTCGTCAGAGGCGATATTTTGCATGTGGATTTCTTCGCTGTGGATATGAACGTCAAAATTCGGACGGAAGTGCCGATTAATATCATTGGGGAAAATGCGCTGGTCAACTCCAAACGCGCTATCCTCATCACCGGTGCCAACACCGTCACATTAGAAATGTTGCCGTCACAATTGATGCAGCACATTGATATTGATGTTAGCAAATTAAAAAATATTGGCGATACTGTGTTTGTTGCCGATTTGCCGTTAGATGCTGGCGTCGTCGTGATTAACGAGCCGGAAGAAATGATTGCCAAACTGGTTCAACCGTCGGCTGCCCGCGCTGCCGAAGCTGCCGAAGACGAAGGCACAGACGTTACAATGCCCGAAGTCATCAGCAAAGGCAAAGAAGACGAAGAAGAATAATCTTCTGTGGATATATGCTAACAAAAAAAACGGGCATTCACGCCCGTTTTTTTGTTTCTGTTTAGATGCGATTTTTACAACTTATGATATTTCAGCCGGAGCATCACCATTTTCCGGCACTGCCCCATTCACCGAAGCATCGGCTGTTTCGCCCGGTTCTTCCTCATCTTTTAGCAGCGCCAAACCCACCACCTCATCGCCGTCCGCCAAATCCATAACGATGACGCCCTGTGTGCTGCGCGATGTCTCGCGGATTTCGTTCAAGCTAGTGCGTAAAACCACACCGCTGCGGCTCATCAGCAAAATACCATCATCTTGGTTGATGCAGCGCATAGAGACAATCGGACCCGTGCGTTCATTGCGTGCCAACGTCCTAGCGCCCAAACCAAACCGCCCCTGCACGGAATATTGGTCAATGGGGGTACGTTTGCCATAACCATTTTTCGTCACGACCAAAATATGCGTATGGGAGTCCGGCACAATCACATCCATCCCGGCGATAAAATCCCCTTCCAGTAACCGCATGGCATTGACACCACCGGCTGTCCGCCCCATCACGCGCACTTCTTCTTCGTTAAACCGGATGCTTTGCCCCTGTTCCGTGACCAAGACCACATCCTGATTGCCCATCGTGTATTTAACCCAATTGAGGGTATCGCCCGGATTTAAACCAATGGCAATCAAGCCACTCGGACGCACTGCCTCAAATTCGTGTAAATGCACGCGCTTGATGCGTCCTTCGCGTGTGACCATCACAAACGAGGCGTTTTCCATCTCAAAAGTACGCACTGGCAATATCGAGGTAATATGTTCGTCCGCATCCATATTGAGAATAGAATGAATCAGAATCCCACGATTCGCCCGCCCGGTTTCTGGGAGGCGATAAGTTTTTTCTGAATAGACCTTGCCCTTATCACTGAAAAATAAGAGGGTGTCTTGTGTACTCGCTGCAAAAATATCCAGCAGCGCATCCTCTTCTTTGGTCTCCATGCCACGCACGCCTTTACCGCCGCGCCGCTGTGAGCGATAGAACCGTGCTGGAACGCGCTTGATGTAACCTAATGTGGTCAACGATACGACGACCGACTCATCAGGATACATCGAATCTTCGTCAAGTTCGGCATTGCCATACATAAACTCAGTGGTGCGGTCATCCCCAAATTGGTCAGCAATCTCGATTAAATCGCTCTTGATGTGCGCCAAAATCTTATGCGGATGTGCCAACAAATCTTCTAGGTAGTCAATGCGCGTTTGTACTTCGTCATATTCATCTTGGAGTTTCTGCCGTTCCAACGCTGCCAAGCGGCGCAACTGCATATCTAAAATAGCATTGGCTTGGAGTTCGCTCAGTTCAAATTGCGTCATCAAATCTGTCCGGGCGGTATCTACATCCGGCGCAGACCGAATAATGCGAATCACGGTATCAATATTGGAGACCGCTTTCAGCAACCCCAATAGGATATGCGCCCGCGCTTGCAATTTTTCCAGTTCAAATTGGCTGCGGCGCACAATGACATTATAACGATGCTCAATATAAATGGTGAGGCAGCGTTTTAGCCCCAAATTGCGCGGTTCGTTATTCACCAGCGCCAACATCTGAATGCTGTAAAATGTTTGTAGTTGGGTGTATTTATACAGTTGATTCAAGACGGTTTGTGGCGAAGCATGAGGTTTAAGCTCAACTACCAAACGCAATCCCCGCCGATCCGATTCATCGCGCAAATCCCGAATCGTATCTAAGCGTCCTTCGCGCACAAGCGCCACTATCCGTTCAATGATGCCGCTTTTGCTCACTTGATACGGGATAGACGTAAACGCAATCCGAAAGCCATGATGCCCTTCTTCAATGGCATAGGTTGCGCGGATAGCCACGCGCCCTTTGCCCGTCGCATACGCCTCTTTTAATTCGTCACCAATGATAATTTGTGCGCCTGTGGGGAAATCCGGTCCCTTCACAAACTCCATCAGGTCATCAACGGTGATGTCATCCAGATTATCGTAATGGTCAATCAGATACGTAATGGCTTGCACCAGTTCGCGCAGATTATGCGGCGGAATATTGGTTGCCATCCCCACAGCAATACCGCTAGAACCATTCAGCAGCAAATTGGGCAATCGGGCAGGTAGTACCAGTGGCTCGACCTCAGACCCGTCATAATTTTCGACAAAATCAACTGTATTCATGTTGATGTCGTTGAGCAGTTCCATCGCAATGGTGGCTAAACGGGCTTCGGTATAGCGCATCGCCGCCGGACCATCGCCATCTTGGCTGCCAAAGTTACCCTGCCCATCCACCAATGGATAACGCAAGCTAAAATTTTGCGCCATGCGTGCCATCGCATCGTACACCGCGCTATCGCCATGCGGGTGATATTTGCCCAGCACTTCGCCGACGATACGGGCGCTCTTGCGATGCGGCGTGCCGGGACGTAAGCCCATCGAATACATGGCAAATAAAATCCGGCGATGCACCGGTTTTAAACCATCGCGGGCATCGGGCAGCGCCCGGCTGACGATGACGCTCATAGCATAATCGAGATAGCTACCCCGCATTTCTTCATTGATGTTAATCGGGCGAATCAAGCCCATCGTTTCGCTGCCCGGTGTATCGTTCTCCATGCCTGTCCTTTCCCATCACAAAACATCGGTCTGCTGCGGCAACACCCGCGGCAGGCAATCATGGTCAATCCCAATTATTCAAAGGCGGGTATAAAGCGAGGGTATCACTTGCCGAATCAAAGGTTGGCTGACCATTCTGTAAATCCCTGATGCGATGGGGGTTGAGTCTGTTTTCCACCGCTATTATTGCTAATATTATAGCAGATTTTGAGGGGTTTTGCGAGTGACGATGTGGGGGTTAGTGATATTCAAAATCAGAACAGATTAGCGAAAAACAGGCTTGTAGCCAAGAGAAGCAAACCGATATGAATTCTCCATTTTCCAAAATCATCATCGCTCTAACTGTGTTGTGCATTTTTGGGTTTGGGAATAGCAATGCCCAAGAAGCAACCGCTGAAGCGCAGCCAATTAAACTTCATTTGGCGACAGGTCATGGCGCACCAGAGCTAGAGACTCTTTATCAAAGTTATATGCTGCCAATAGAAGAAAATTTTGCTCGCTACAATATCGAAATTTTTCAAGATAATACCCCAGCCGATCTAATCGCTCTTTTTATGTTAAAAGATGTGACCGCTAATCGATTTCGTAACTTTAGCATTTCTGTTTTAGCACCCCAATATTGGCTTTCACCTATTCTCTATCCCCACTATTCTGAAGCTCCGTATGGTGCTGCCCTAATTTTTACAATGGATACCAATCCTTCAGACAGTCGGGCTATCATGGCAGATTTAATTACTGGGCTTGGTCTTTATGCCATTAATCAGTGTGATTTAGCAACAACCCATCTCCAGAATGTGACCGAATATGCGGTTGTGCCAGATTTTCTCATTGAAACTGTCTCGTTTTATCTGGGCAACTGTGCGCTGGCAATAGGTGAATATGAATCCGCTATCCAATATTTTGAGCAGGCAATTGCTTTATCCTATCCAGTGCGCCACAGCACTGCTCAAGCACCGTATCTGATACACAATATCAGCCCATATATCAACATGGCGTGGGCATATGCTCAATTGGGGCAACGTGAACAGATGAATAGAATTATTGATAGTCTTTATACAAATATCATTGAGGTGGAAAAAGCGCAAAACACCAATCTAACCCCATTACGTATCTCTATCACAATCAAACATGCCCAATTTTTGGCACTTTTCTTTGATTATGAGATTGCGGGGGCAATACTTGCCGAAGCCATTGCATCGGTTGTTCGTACCGATTTAGTCAACACCTATCCGCCCCAAAAACTTGCCGAATTATATGTTATTCTGGGAGAAACGATTTTATTGCGTTATGAATGGGACAGCGCGTTAGATACTTTCAACACTGCCATCGAACTCGCACCCGAATATGCCGATGCTTATTTTTTTCGTGGGCTGACGCATTACACGCTGGTCAATCGTGAAGCGGCGTTGATAGATTTTGAGCGTTATTTAGAACTTGCGCCAGAGGGCATTCATGCCGCCGAAGCGCAGCAAAGTGTCGAAAGTATCCGAATAGAATTACAAGCACTCAACGGCTGAAGAATCAAAAAAGGCGAGTGTAAGACTCGCCTCTAAAAAATTCGGTTTTAAGCAGATTAATCGCCCGCAGCGGCTTCAGGAATAAATGCCAGCGGCAACGGTTTGAGTTTGGGTTCACGGCTGCGATGGTCGTTAATCATGCGCCGCGCTTCATCAAGGTTATTCGCGGTAAAATATTGTTGTGCTGAAAAATGATTGACAATTTTTAATAAGCCCACTGCTGCCATCACAAACGACCCACCGCCGACAATGATGGTAATGCCTTGGATGGGGTCAGCTTCTGGCATGGGTTGCAAATTACGGACAACACCCGGCGGTACAGAATCACTGTGGCTCAAATCACAAATAAAATCCATACGTGAGGATTTAACCACTGGCAAACTTTGGCGCAATGTATACGACAATCGTGAGAATTGCTGCCAAGTCCAGCGCCCCTCAAAATTCAGGTGCAGGATGGTGTTATCGGTTTTGTCCAATTCCAGTCGGATACTCATAACCCGCCTGCCTTTTCAACTTCTTTATTGTTTTTAGTATAACGTTACTGCGAATTACCCGACAGGAGTACCTTAGACCCAATTTATTGTCGCATAGATTGAGAGTATAGGTTAAAATAATCACACTTTTCTAATTATAACACGACTTTACGGAAAATTACAAATGAAAATTGTCCGCTATTTTTTACTTGTTCTGCTCGTTGCTGTCCTCATCGCTGCTGCTGTCGTGGCATTTTTCGCCTATCAATGGACAAATGCCCCTCTCCCTCAAGTGGAAGGAACATTAACGATTGCCGGACTTAAAGACCGGGTAGAAGTGATTCGGGATACATGGGGAGTCCCCCATATTTATGCCAGCAATTTGCACGATTTGTTCTTTGCACAAGGCTATGTGCAGGCACAAGACCGTTGGTGGCAAATGGAATTTAATCGGCATATCGGCAGTGGCAGCATTCAAGAACTCACGGGTGAAAATAAGTCGGTCATGGGACAAGATATTTTCATTCGGACGGTCGGTTGGCGACGTTCCGCAGAACGCGATTTGGAACTGCTCGACCCCGAAATCAAAGGCTATATCCAATCATTTTCTGATGGCGTGAATGCCTATATTCAGAGTCGTCCGGTATCCCAATTGGCATTTGAATATAACTTGTTGGGCGTGACCGGTGTCAATATTCCCATAGAACCTTGGACGCCGGTTGATTCGGTCGTGTGGACGAAAGTTATGGCGTGGGATTTAAGCGGCAATATGAGCGACGAAGAATTTTCTTCGGCATTCTTGGAAGAATTTGATGCTGAACTGCTGCAAGACTATGAACCGGGTTATCCTTTCGATACCTACCCCACGATTATCCAACCCGACGAACTGCCCGCAGCAGGCGAACCTTTTGCCGTGACGAACACCTTTACGGATGGTATCACGGGCATCAATTCAAATTTTGCTGGAAATTTTGACACCAATACGGGCTTCGCTTTTGGCAAAGGCGCAGATATTGGCAGCAATAACTGGGTGACGGCAGGCAGCATGACCGAAAGCGGCAACGCGCTCTTGGCAAATGACCCGCATTTGAGTATCGGAATGCCTTCGATTTGGTATCAAATTGGGCTGCATTGCCAACCTGTGAGCGCCGAATGTCCGTTGAATTTGCGCGGCTTAGGCTTCTCGGTGACACCCGGCATCGTGGTTGGGCATAATGACCACATCGCTTGGGGTGTGACGAATACCACTTGGGATACCCAAGATTTGTATCGCATCAAAATCAACCCAGACAATCCGCTGCAATACGAATGGAATGGCGACTGGCGTGATATGACCGTTCATGAAGAAGTCATTCGCTATGGTGATAGTGATGAAACAGTGACGCTGCAAGTTCGGGAAACGCATTTGGGACCCATCATCAACGATAATCAACGCGATGACGATGGCAAGATTCTGGGCTTCAACAATGATAATCCATTGGCATTACGCTGGACAGCGTTGGATGAAGGCGGCACATTATTTACGGCACTCATGCGTTTGAATCAAGCCACCAATTGGGAAGAATTCCGCGCTGCTGTTGCTTTGTGGGATACACCTTCGCAAAATGTTGTCTATGCCGATACGGAAGGCAACATCGGCTATCAAATTCCGGGCAAAATTCCGGTGCGTGCGCCGGGGCATGATGGGTTGCTGCCGATGGATGGCTCTACTGATGAATTTGAATGGCGCGGCTATGTGCCGTTTGAATATTTACCATCGCTGTATAACCCAGAACGCGGCTATATTTCAACCGCAAATCAGGCACTCGTGCCGTTGGAATATTATGCGAGTTTAGCGCAGGCACTCGGTACAGAATTTGGCGAAGACGCGCATTATGTGTTTGGTTATCAGTGGGATTATGGGCAGCGCGGCGCACGCATCAATGAACTGCTAGAAGCCACTGAAAAGCATACGATTGAATCTTTTAGTGCCATTCATGGGGATAACAAATCACTCTTTGCTGAACGTATTGCCCCCTATTTGGCAGACATTGATTTTGAAGATGCCGCCCTAAATGACCTACGCGATTGGATGCTTGAGTGGGATTTCCATATGAATGCCGAGAGTTCGCAGGGCGCGTTATTCGGCATGTTCTGGTTCAAATTGGGTGAATATCTGTATGAAGATGAACTCGCGGCAATAGACGAACAAACGGGTTATGGCGGGGAAGTACAATGGGCAACCGGATTATTGATGGCAGAACCAGAAAATGTTTGGTGGGATGATGCCAGTACCGCTGATGTGGTCGAAACTCGTGATGCCATTGTCCGCCGCGCATTCACAGCCGCTTATGATGAAATCGTGAAAAAATTAGGCGAAAAACGCGATGATTGGTCATGGGGTGCGTTGCATACTGCCACGTTCATCAGCAATCCGTTGGGCGTCAGTGGGATTGACCTCATCGAAAATATGGTCAATCGCGGGCCCGTCCCAACCGGGGGTGGTTCTGCTATCGTCAATGCGACTGCGGCATTCAACACTTCGTTAGAAGTCCGTGCCGCGCCTTCAATGCGGCTCATTGTGGATATGGGGGATTTCAGCAACAGCCAAATTATCCATACCACCGGGCAAAGTGGACATCCATTTAGCTCGCATTATGGCAATATGATTGATTTGTGGCGCAAGATTGAGTATATCCCAATGTTGTGGACACGCGACCAAGTGGATGCCAATACGGCGAGTACGTTGATTTTGAATCCGTAATAGACTAACGATATGAGGCGGGCTTTGAAACCCGCCTTTTTGTTGGGGATACTGCGCTTAAAATTGCAAACGTCCCGTGATAAGCAGCAGTGCCGCCCCCAAAATCAGGATATTAAAGAACAACACCACCGATAGAAAAGCCCGTTCTCCGGCGCTCATGCCCAAAAATTTAGCCGGGGCTTGTCGGGCGCTGCCATCACTATCAATCTCGGTGCTGCCCGCAAATTCAAAATCATCTGCTAAGACAATGCCATCGCTGTCGTCATCATCCCCCAATATGCTGCGAACATCATCCTCTTTTTTGGTGGTTGATTTCGCTGGCTTGGTTGGTCTTCTGGTCGCCATAGTCTCTTGCTCCCCAAGGCAAAGTATCTCTTAATAGTGATGATTATAGCACAAGCAGCGGCGCTTATCCGGCACGCAACCAAACATTGTTAATCAGCACAAAAAACATGATTTCTTCCCGATAAATGCCGTTGGCACCCACCCGCACTCGTGCTTCTAATTGTGGCAAGCCATCAGCACTTGCGCCAGCAACCAGCGCACCCACGACTTTTTCTTCGGCAGTCAACGCCACATCAAAACGGGCATACGCCATACTGCGGGCAGCATCGGTCTGGGTTGCTACCAACCGCAACCAATTCGCCTCATCGCGGCGGGCAATCAAATCATCTTCGGTCTTTAGCCGCCATGTCAAAAAATCACGCCAGTCCAAATTTGCCTGCGCTAAATCGGCGGCATTCACGATGACACTCGTCACACTAATATCAGCACCGGGTTGCAACACTGCCAGCAATTGACCAATTTTTTCTGTGCCATAGTTACGTGCCACACTATCTATCAAATATGCGCCGGTATCTATCTGCACAAATTGCCCAACCAACCACGAAATAACTGCGGATTTCAGATAATAAGCATCGGCAGGATATTCCGGTTGCAAATTATTCATGGCACGGTCAACCAATTTATTCGCCAACAAGGTCGCTGATTGAATTTGCAATGATACATCAAAGGGCAAATCAGCACGGGCGCGGGTCACATAGGGCGAAGGCACCACCATCTGCCATGCTTCTGGGTTATCTGCCCATGTTACTTCTGGCAATGGCACTGCCACTATATCCACTGTCATCGGTGGCACGGTGGCACAATCAAAAGTGCTGCACGCGAACTCCCACCAAGCATCCAGTTTTTCTGCCATTTGCTGCGCTAAAAGTTCATCCATCGCTTGGTAGCGTAGTGTGTAACGTTCTTGTTGTAAAACCTGCGCTTCGCCCCAAAAAGTATAATCGGGCGGCACATGATACCACCCTGCCGGAATCACTTCGACATCGCCGTTGTCTTTAGGAATACGAATCTCATCATAGTTCCAGTAATACCATGTCCGCAGATAGGGAATGCCATTTTCAATTTCTTCGACTTGTACCCGTCCGCGTGTCCCATCTATCACCACTTCGGCAATGCGCCCCGTCAATTGCACATCGGAAGCGACCTTCTGTGCCTGATACGCCCGAAAATTATTCTCTTGCGTGACCAACCAATCGTTAGTGGCACTACGCTGAATACTCAAAAAAGTGGCTCTATCGCCAATCCGCAGCGCCGCCACTTCAGCATCCACCGTATCGCGCAGCAATTGCTCCAACCGCATTTCCACTTGTTTAAGCCGCTGCGAAATCAAATAGCTTGCCAAGACCGCCAATGCCATCAAAATTGCTATACTCAGGAATAAGCGCAATAATGCCCGCCGCCGCGCCCGCCGTTCTGTGGCATCTTCTTCTAGTTTTCGCGGGCGGGATTTATCGGCATCAATATTCCAATCCAGTTCGATACTCATGCGTCTTACCCTGCCTCTGTCATGGTTTTTTGTGTCAAATTCGCTGCGATGGTTTTTAATCATTCGCCCGTCAGCAGCACATCCCCGGCAATGACTCGCTCTAGTTGATTATTGGCTGTACGAACCAATAATACGCCGGATGAGTCTACATCTTCGGCAACGCCGCTAATATCCCCGATAGTTACCCGCTGCCCAATGGTATTCAAACGATTTTTCCACGCGCTGAAAAAATCCATCGTATGAATCGTTGCTGCCCAAGTATCTATACGTGTCAAAAGATAAGCAATAAGTTCAACCCGATTTAAATCACGCCGCGCTGCTGTTTCCAAATTTGTCGCCGTTTGTGCCAACTGCTCATCAAACTGCACTCGCACATTCACGCCCATGCCCAAGACAACACCTTGTAATTGATGATGCTCCCACGATGCTTCTGGCAGCACCCCGCAGACTTTGCGCCCATCAATTTGTACATCGTTGGGATATTTGATGCCCACATTTTTTGCGCCCACCCCTTCGCACAACTCCGCCACGACCAACGCCCCCAACATACTCACCCGATTGGCAAATTCTACGGGCGGCTTAAGAATCACCGACATAGCAATGGCAACACCGGGTGGGGTATGCCAAGTACGCCCCATGCGCCCACGCCCTTTGAGTTGTTCATCGGCAATCACTACTGACCCCGCCTCTGCCCCATCGTTAAGCCAGCGCATGGCAATATCATTGGTACTGTCTATAATTACAAAAAACTGAAAGGGACGCGCTGCCAATCGTGCTTGCAGTGTTGTTTGATTTAAATCCGTCATGCCGATGTTTCGCTGGTGACTGGCTCAACCGCCAGACTCTCGTTTTGTTCGGTAGGCACTTCTGGCTTTGCCGGGCGGTCTTGCTTTGGGCTATATTGATAGGTAATTTGCTGCACATTATCAGCGTAGCGCGAGACATAAAGAAGCTCGATACTTGTAATGTTGCCGTTTTCGTCAAAATCCACAAAAACATCTTTGTTGATTTCCAGTGTTTTAGCTGATTTTTTGTCGTTTAGATTAATTGTTAGCGCATCTACTGCCGCATCATAACGAAATTCCATACGTCAATTCTCCCATTCAATCTTGATACATGACTGTAATGATATTGTGGAAATTTTCATCAACAACAACCCGCAACCGATGCACAAGATTATCATAACGAAAAATCTTCTGGTAACGATAGGTATCTCGTTCATCATCATATTCTGGTTCACTATCAGGATTTACAATGGTTTGCCGTACCCAATCTTCGGGAATACTACGTTTTTCCATTTGCCACAAGGCATGGTCAGTAAAATAATAGTCAACACCTTTGATATTCAACATAGTATCATTTTCCCCGATTCATCCACCACACGCCAAATAATAATGGCACAAAGACAATGAGCAGCGAGCCAAACGCCAGCACAAAGACAAACGCGCCGTATGCATCCACCTGTTCTTCGGAGACTGGATAGGCAGTAGCAGTGGCATCATATTTGGCGATAAGCTGGGTGGCAGTCAAATCAATAGCTTGGCTTGGCGAAAGCGTGGCAGCCGGAGGGGTCGAAATCTCAGGCGTTTCTTGTGCCGATGAGGGTAGTAAAAACAATAACAACAAAAAAATCACGGTGAGCGTTTTGCTTGGCATGATAAATGACCCTCAGAATGTGATATTGGTCTTAGAGCAAGGTGCTTGTTTGGTTCGTAATGTGTGTTTATAATGAGCTTATCAAATCATGATTCAATTATCAAAGCATCGTCCGAAAAACCAATAGCCAAATCACAAAGAGTCCTTATGCAACATCTCTATACCCCATGGCGCATGGCATATATCAAAGGCGAAAAAAAGCCGGTTGAAGGCTGCGTGTTTTGTAACAAAATCAACGCCGATGACACGGTAGAACAAGTCATCGCCCGGTCAGATTATGTATATGTCACGCTAAATTTATTTCCATACAACAACGGGCATCTGATGATTGTACCCTATGACCACATCACCTCTCAGGAAGATATGCCACTTGAGGCGCTCACGGATATGATGGTAATGGTGAATCGGGCGTTGGCGGTGCTGCGCGAAGCCTACAAACCACAGGCGTTTAATATTGGCGCGAACATCGGTGCAGCAGCGGGCGCTGGCATTGCGGCGCATTATCATTTTCATATTGTGCCGCGCTGGAATGGTGATGCCAATTTTATGAGTACCGTTGGCAATACGCGGGTTATCCCCGATACATTAGACAATACGTTTCATGACCTCAAATTAGTGTGGGAAAAATTGTTCCCAGAGAAAGCGTGATAGTTTATGGCAAGCAATGGCAAAAACGGGCGCAATCCCGTGATTCTCAGCGGCGCACGCACACCGCAAGGTAAATTTTTGGGCGCACTTTCTAGCTTGAATGCTGCTGAACTGGGCAAAGTGGCATTCCGCGCCGCGATAGAGCGCAGTGGCATCAATGCCGCCGATGTGCATGAGGTGTTTTTGGGCAATGTCATCAGCGCGGGCGTGGGACAAGCATTGCCGCGCCAAATCAGCATAAGTGCGGGCGTGCCTGAAACGGTGGGCGGTGTCAGCATCAATAAAGTGTGTGGCAGCGGTTTAAAAGCGGTGATGCTGGCGGCAAATGCCATCAAAGCTGAAGATGGCGATGTGTATTTAGCAGGCGGCGTAGAGAGCATGAGCAACGCGCCTTATCTGAATTACCAGCTTCGCGCAGGCAGCAAATTCGGGGATGTCACGCTGAAAGACTCGGTTCAGAATGATGGGTTGTGGTGTTCGTTTGAACATTGGGCGATGGGCAGTGCTGCTGATTTTATTGGTAAGCAACTAGAAGTCACCCGCGAAGAAATGGACGAATTTGCCCTCCGCAGCCATCAATTGGCAGCGCAAGCAACGGACAATGGCAAATTCAAAGCGGAAATTGCGCCGATTGTGCTGAAATCCAAAAAAGGCGATACGGTCATTGATAGCGATGAACCCATCCGGCGCGATACATCCTCGGAAGCATTGGCAAAATTACCCCCGGCGTTTGAAAAAGATGGGCAAGTGACCGCTGGCAATGCGCCCGGTTTAAACGATGGTGCGGCTGCCTTAGTCGTTGCCAGCCGCGACTATGCTGAAAAACATGGGCATACCCCAATAGCGCGTATCGTCGGCTATGGTCATGCCGCGCTAGAACCCAAGTGGATTTTTTACGCGCCCGTAAAAGCCGTGCCAATTGCCTTGCAGCGGGCAGGTTGGTCAGTGGATGAGGTGGATTTATTTGAATTTAACGAAGCATTTGCCGCGCAGGTCTTGGCAGATATGCGCGGCTTAGAGCGCGAGAATTACCCGATTCCGCTGGAAAAAATTAATGTGCATGGCGGCGCGATTGCGTTGGGGCATCCGTTGGGCGCGAGTGGGGCGCGGGTGTTGGTGACGCTCATCCACGCGCTGCAAGACCGGAACATGAAAAAAGGCATCGCGGCATTGTGTCTCGGCGGCGGCGAAGCGGTGGCAATGGCGATTGAGATTGAATAGGGGTGCATGGTAATTGGCACAACAATTATCACCACAGAGACACGGAGCGCACCGAGATTTCACGGAGAATAAAGCAAAAAACGCCTTCGGTTCAAAATCAAAGGCTAAACCAAAAAACTGCTCAGTTGCAAGTTTCGATTATCAGTACATCATGCCGCCTAAAGTTTCCGGCTGCCAAAAAGACAAGTCTGCTAAAGAGACTGCTTCTATAACGCCTTTAGTGCGTTTGGTTTTGTTTAGCCCCATGACTTTAGTCTGGGGCGACACAAGCCATTTTGATGTTTGCAACAAAGCAGGTGAATGAGTTGGCGGGTAAACCAACGGTATTTTCATTACTACCGGGCAGACATACAAGCATAACCACCTAACCCACCCCTGCGTGACTCCCCTTGCCTAGCCGCCCTGCGGCGATCAGGAGAGGGGTTGGGGGTGAGGTCGAAACCAAAAACCAGAGTTATTAATTAATAAATGACAAACAACGGAACCCGATGCAGCTATCGGAATTAACGGGAACGCCGGTTTTCTGCGTGTTTTGTGGTTCATGATGTCATCGGTTAAAAACCGATGCCTAGAACAAAACAAAAAACCGATAAATCGGTTATTGTGTTTTCTTGGCGCTCTTTGCGATTCGGATCTTTGTCTATTTTTCTCCGTGAAACCTCAGTGCCCTCTGTGCCTCAGTGGTGATATTTTTGCTTTTCATGAGTCACATTTTACACAGGCAGTTTGCGCCCCTCACGCTGAAAAATCGGGTATTGTTGTAGCCCCCATTTTTGCAGCAGAAACTGCATTCCGGTTCGCAGCACGCCAATACCATATTTGACCGATGGCAAAAACGAAATCGAGGAGGCTTCCTCAAAATATTTGGTCGGGCAAGACATCTCGCCAATGCGATAGCCAAAAAACACCGCTTGCGCCAACATCTGATTATCGAACACAAAATTATCGCTGTTTTCTTCCAGTGGCAGATTCAACAGCACTTCTTTGGTGAAAGCGCGATAGCCCGTGTGATATTCGGATAACTGTACGCCCAACATGCGGTTGCCCGCCCACGTCAGAAAGCGATTCGAGATAAATTTATAAAATGGCATCCCGCCCTTTAACGCCCCACCCAACAGAACCCGCGACCCCAACGCAATATCATACTCGCCATACGCCACCATCGCTGCCATCGCTGCCAATAAACGCGGCGTGTATTGATAATCCGGGTGCAGCATCACGACCACATCCGCACCTTTGGTCAGCGCATTCAGATAACAAGTTTTTTGGTTGCCGCCGTAACCGCGATTTTTAGGATGCACAATCGTATCAATGCCCAATTTGCGGGCTAATGTCACCGTTTCGTCGCGGCTTTGGTCATCCACGAGAATGACAATATCCACCACATCATGCGGAATCTCGTTATAGGTGATTTCGAGCGTTTTTTCTGCGTTATACGCGGGCATGACCACCGCGATTCTTTTTCCGTTCAGCATAGTGTCCTCTGGTCAGTCGGCTAAATCACCCCTATGATAATCGCCTGATTTTAGCGGACACTTTCACAAATGTAATGTCTATGCTCAAAACATTACGGATGTTAGAATGGGAAATGCTGGCGGCACTGCTTTTGGCGCTGCCGTTGATAATACCATTCCTGCAACCCGGCTTGCCCAACACCGCCGATGCCGAGATTCATCTGCATCGCATCATCAGCGCCGCCGTGAATATGGATGCGGGCTATCTGTATCCGCGCTGGACGCCATATTTGCATCATGGTTTTGGCTATCCCATCCATAATTTTTATGCGCCCGGA
The DNA here is from genome assembly GCA_022842885.1 of Anaerolineae bacterium. Lineage (GTDB taxonomy): Bacteria > Chloroflexota > Anaerolineae > Aggregatilineales > Phototrophicaceae > JALHOR01. Next base: position 5,499 of record JALHOR010000044.1, on the reverse strand, counting down.
CTGCATATCATTGGCGCGGCAATTTATCTGCTGACGCCATTGGATGGCGTTACGGTGTTTAAGTTGTTGCAATTTTTTTTCACGCTGCTGTATCCGCTAGGAGCATATCGTTTCGCCCGAATATTTACCGGACGCAGGGGCGCATTATTAGCAGCAGCGGTCTATACCTATGCGCCCTTTCGCTTCGACGAATTGTGGCTGCAAACCAACCTCTCCCAATTTTGCGCGATGGCACTTTTGCCATTTTTGTTCAGCAGCATCGCCAAAGGCATCCAAACACAGCAAAAACAGTTCATCGCCTGCATTGGCATATTTTTCGGCGCAATCACACTGCTGCATCACCCCACTGGCTTCCTAACCGCCCCTTTCGCCGGACTGTATGCTTTATGGATGGCATTGTTTGGCAATCCCCACCCCAGCCCTCCCCACTCCGAGTTCGTAACGCCGCAGCAAGTCCTTTGGCGGTTAAAAAACTTGTTTATCCCTACAACGGGCTTAATCCTAGGCATCGGGTTATCGGCGGTTTTCTGGTTGCCGGCATTAGCAGAATTTCGCTATGTGCAGATTAGCAGCATTCAGCGTGGCACATTTAACGCCGCCAGCAACCTCATTGCGCTCAGTGATTTGCTGCGCCCCATCTTGCCAATTGACCGCAATTTACAAAATCCGGCGCGTTTTTTTTCACCGGGTTTGCTGCATATTTTTCTGGCAACGCTTGGATTTTTGGCAGCATTATTATTCCAGCGCAAATTATCCGTATGGGCATTTCAGAATGTCGTAATTGGCACTGTCTTTGCCTTAATCGCTGTTTTTTTGATGACACCAGCATCAGCTTGGTTGTGGGAAAATCTGCCGATTGCGAATTTTGTCGTTTATCCTTGGCGGTTATTGGGCATGGTAGCGTTGGCAGTGATTCCGAGTATTGCAATGCTTCCTGATTTTTTTTCTGCACGCTGGCGCAACTGGATAGCAGGTGGCTTGATATTGGCTATCCTGATGACTGCGCTACCGATGCTGTATGCACCCTTAAATTTTTATATACCCGGCGAATTGGTGCCGGGCGAAGCCTTCGTCTACGAAAAACGCACAGGCAATTTAGGTCTCACCAGTGGCAATGAATATTTGCCTATCTGGGCGGAAGAACGCCCTATTGGCGGCAGTCCGATGGAACATCAATTTTTTGAATGGCGCGTGGGTTTATATCAAGATAGTCTGTCGGAAAATGTCATTTATTCGCGCGTCACGATAGATTGCCCGAAAACAACCACCTGTTATCAAATTGAAACACCACAGGCATTTTTATTGTTATTCAATCAGATGTATTATCCCGCTTGGCATGTCACGCTGGATAACACGCCTATCGAAGTTACGCCAGAAGGGATTCATGGGTTAATTGGGCTGAACATGCCCGCTGGCAAACATACACTCACCATTCAATATGCCGGAACACCTATTCAACACATCGGCACACTTATTAGCCTCATCAGCATTGGCATCGCCAGTGCATTGTTGCTGCTGCGAAAACAAACAGCAGAATCAGTATCTCATCATGATACCCCGACTTACAAATTGGCAGGAACAATCGGCGCGGTTGTCATCATTTTTGTGATTGTTAATCAAATTTATTTGCTGCCGAATACTGATTTTATGCGTCCAGCAAGCAATCCCGATGAACCACCAGCGCAGCAGCGCATTCATATCGCGTTTGGCGACACATTGGCACTCACAGGGTATGATATTTCAGCGACAAATGCTGCACCGGGAGAAACGATTACTGTGCGTTTGTATTGGCATTTGCGCCAAGCGACGCCTATTTCGCCACGAGCATCGGTACAAATCACGGACATCAACGGCACAAACGTCTGGGCGCAGATGGATTCTGCCAGCATCGCTGGGCAAAATTTCGCCAATTGGCAACCGGGCAAATATGCCATTGATACGTATACACTAACGGTTACACCGGATACGCCGCCATTTGTTGGGCAGGTGCGCGTCGCAATTTATACGCAAAATCCCAATATTGAGTATATTCCAGCGGAAACAGGCGACAATTTTGTCACGCTATCTCCCATTCGCATTACAGGCGATTATCGTCTTGCGCCCGATGATGCCTTCCAAATCGTCAATGTGGCATTTGATGATGCCGTGATTTTGCGCGGCGTCAACCAATTTAAGCATGAGAATGGACAATATTGTGTTATGCTGCGCTGGCAACCCCACAAAGATAACCTGCCAGAATATGCGATTTTGCTGCATACATTTGATGAACAGCAAAATTTTCTCGCCGGATTTGATGCCGCACCTTTCGATAATCTTTATCCCACCAATAACTGGATAAATGGACAATTATTGGATGATACCCATTGTTTTGAGTTGCCCGAAAATGCTGTTGAAATTGCCATTGGCTTATATACCCGCGCTGATGTTGTGCGCCTGACTGCCACTGGCAATGATAATATCCGTGATAATACGCTCATTTTGCCCCTCAACAGGTAGCTACACATGCGGATTCACACGACGAAACGCCTAGATTGGCTGGTGGCTGCCGCTGTTTTGTTGATTGCGGCAGTTATGCGACTGCACCAAGCCGATATAGTAGAATTTTTTCATGATGATGGCATGTTGGCAACATTGGCGCAGGAAATCATCACAAGCGAACAATGGCATTGGACAGGTATCATCTCCTCCACAGGCATTCCCAATTCACCGATGAGCGTGTATATGCTGCTACCAGCTTTCGCAATCTCGCTGCATCCCTTGATAGCAATTTTGGGGATTATGCTGTGGAATGTGGCAGGGGTCGCGCTATTATGGAAAATCGCCTATCGCTATTTTGGGCGTTGGGCAGCATTTTTCGCGGGCATCACTTATGCCGTCAGTCCGTGGGCAATCTTATACAGCCGCAAATTATGGGCGCAGGATTATCACACGCCTTTTATTTTGTTGGCACTGCTGCTCGGTTTATATGGTTTCTTAGAAGCGCCGGAAAAAACTAATAATCAAAAATGGCTAACGCGGCAAGCATGGGCGCAGATAGGGTGTTTGCCGATCTTATTGATTGGGATGCAAATTCATTTTGCGGCATGGGCATTATTCCCGCTGTATTTTTTGCTGTTGTGGATGGGGCGTAAACATATTTCCCGCCGCGCTTTTATCCTCAGCATCATTTTGTCCACGCTGGTGCTGCTGCCGTTTGGCATTGGCATCGCCCAAACGCTGCAAGCTGACCCAACGCGCATTAGTGATGCGGCTGCCCGGTCAGATATTCAAACGGGATTAACCTTTTCGGCGGAGTCGCTGCGGGCAGTCTTTTTTCTTGTCACCGGCTACGGCATGGAAACATGGGTTGCGCCAATGCAAGCCGAAAACCTACTCGCGCAAGTACCAGCATCACCGGTATGGGGATTGTTGGGAGTCGCGCTTTTAGCAGGTCTTGTGGCAGTGTGGCAAAAATACAAAATTGGGCTAACCTTGTTTGTGCTGGTATGGGCGTTTTTGCCACCTCTTGCATTACTGCCGAATTGGACGCCTGTTTATGGACATTATTTTATCGCCAGCATTCCGGCGTATGCGCTACTCATCGGCATTGGCGGGCATAGCATAATGAAGTGGATGTACCAAAACACAGCCCAAAAATATCGTTTCGGTTACATTATCATAGTGATATTCGGTGTGATTTGGCTGACACAAGCATTCTCGTGGCGCAGCACACTCGATTATTTGGCTCATCGTCATGTGGATTATCCCGGTTTCACCACACCGCTGCGCTATCTGAATCCCATTTATGAGACGCTCAAAGACGAAAATGATGTGATTGTCCTGAGTGATGGCATGGCATGGAATTTGAATCATGAGGCTGTTGTGTGGTCGGTGCTGCTGCGCGGTGATGTTGGTTGTGTTCGCACGCTCAAAGGCGATGGTTATGCCGTGCTGCCCCAAGGTGACTTTGCAGTGTTGGTTGCACCGAATGCGCCCGAAAATCCAGTCAATAATTTTTACCAAAATGACACAGGTGTTTCTTTTCCAGAGCGTGCAGGCGGCGATGAGTATACCCTGTATCGCTGGCAAACCGCGCCGACATGGGCTGAAACGATTACTACTATTGAACCTGTTCTTTTTGATAATGGCGTTCAGCTAACCGGGTATATTTTGCAACCTGACAAAATCACTTTGGCATGGCAATTACCCAATGGCAAACGTGGCAGCAATTATCAATACAGCGTGCAGCTATTTGATGAAAATGATACACGCATCGCGCAGCAAGACACCGTATTTTGGCAAGGTGATCATTGGTGTGCAGGGGATACCCTGCTCACATGGGCATCGCTGGTTGTACCCGATGAGGCAGCCATTTTGCAAGTGAGCCTGTATCAATTGATGGGCAATGGGCAATTTGTGAATACCGATGTGTTAGATACAGCCGGCAATCCAGTCGGGCAATTTGTCCGCATCCCAATCGAGGCACAGACAGAATAATCATCAAAAATAAAGGAGCGCCCATTTGCGCTCCTATTGAATTATTCGTCGGCTTCCGTCGCCTCTGCCGTTGCCAATGGTTCGGCAGTGGTAGCGATTTCTTCAGTGGAGATAGCCGCTTGTGTTTCAGAGGCTTCCTGTGTTGCCATTGGCACATCGGTCTCAGCCGGGCTACTCGCACTATCTGCCGCAGACGTTGCTTCAGGCGTCGTATCGGCAAAATCGTCCATGCTGCCGCTGTTGGGTTCGCTCGTCGCTTCGGGCGTTGCAGTTTCTTCCGCTTCTGCCATACGCCGTAACTCCAGTTCCAACTTATCCAATTCAGCCGATGTAATCACCCCTTCAGCATCCACACTAAATCCAAACAACTGATACGATGTGGGCAAAACATCAGTTTCTTCGACAACCCGTCGCACCAAACGCCCGCCATAAGTCGGGTCTTCTTCCGGGGTAATCGTTGGGTCATACCAACCAACAATGAGCTTGTAATCCCCGGCGGGCAAGCCTTCGCCATAATTAATTTGATGTTCGGTATTAAAACGTTCATCAAAGCGCCAATAGCGCGTCGGCAATTCCGGGAAAGTATCGGCTTGCCCAAACGGGGGTTGATTTTCTTCGCGCACGACATGGACAAAAACTTTATAGTCTCTATCCATAATGGTTTTGGATACCCACCGCAAACGCAGTGCCGATGTTTCCCGATTAAATTGGAAACCTGCCAGTTGTATCATGGGTTCTTTGCCGGGCAGGGTAAACGTGGCTTGTTCCGCCGCTTCGGGGTTGAGTTCCAGCATCCCTACCAACGACTCTTTGGCATCCGTAGAAACCACCGCACCTACATCCAAAATAACTGCTGACAACGTATTACCGGCGCTATCTAAAGGTAATATCGTTTCGCCAGTGGGCATATGCCACCACGACACCAGCACGCCAAACGGGTAACGTCCGGTGATTAAACGCGACAGGTTGACTTGGTAGGTATCAGCATAAATTTTGCCCGGTTCCCAAGTCGTCGTCCGCAAT
>JALHOR010000043.1 GCA_022842885.1 Anaerolineae bacterium | reverse complement strand
GCGGTATGGTTGTCATGAGAAGGGGTACCTTTGTTATTTTGATGAACAAAAGTTTACCCCTTTTTCCTTAACTTGGTGCATATGGGGCGCGATATATCGCGCCCTACGGAAAATCATCTGTTTTGAACATACACTAATTTTTATGATCGCGTCTAACGCTAAAAGCGAATAGCTGACTCGCCAATCAATCCTCATCCCCGCCAAGTTCCACTGCGCGTTGATAAGCCGCCCAAATGCCTTCGGCAACCGCTGTCCGCAAATTCATTTTTTCCAGTTCATATAACCCGGCAGCAGTTGTACCACCCGGACTCGTGACCTGATTGCGTAAAATCGCTGGATGCAGCCCTGATTCGAGCGCATACAAAATCGAACCTTTGAGTGTTTGCAGCACCAATTTGGATGAATCGCGGTGGGTAAACCCCATCCGAACCCCGGCATCAATCATCGCTTCGATAAATAAAAACACAAAACCGGGACCACTGCCGTTTAATGCTGTTGCCATATCCAGCAACCGTTCATCGTCTACATACAGTTGTTCGCCCAAAGAACCCAGCAACTGCGAGGCTTGATGATGCTGTTCTTCTTCGACTTCGTGCGTCGCGCACCACACGCTCATCCCCTCGCCAATTTGGGCAGGGGTATTAGGCATCGCCCGTACCACCCGCGAATTGAGCAGTTCACCCACAATTGTGCGGAGTTTGGCGCTGGCAACAATGCTCAAAATCATCGAAACATGGTCAACCCGCCCCCGCAGCGGCGCTAAAACTCTATCCAGCACTTGCGGTTTAACCGCCAATACCAACACATCCGATTGTTTGGCAGCTTCCAAATTATCCAGCGTAAACCGAATGCCATATTCATCAATCAGTTTTTGTCCCTGCTCAGGATGTGGGTCAGAAGCGATAATATTTTCGGGCGGAATCAAATTTTTAGCCAATAGCCCGCCAATCATGGCACTGCCCATCGCCCCGGCACCAATAAACCCAATCGTCGTATCATCAAATAATCGCATGAGCCTTATCCTAACTGATACATGCCGCGTTCATGCCACAACGCCGCAGCGGCTTCTAAACGGTCGCGCTGAATTTCCACGCCAATACCTGCCCCATCCGGCACGGGTAAGGTGCTGCCGGCTTGCAACACAAACGGCGGTTCGGTCAAATCCGGATTAAAATAACGGTCTGTGGCAGAAATATCGCACGGCAGCGTCACACCCGGCAGCGATGCCAATGCTACATTTGCCGCCCGCCCGATACCTGTTTCCAGCATCCCACCAACCCACAACGGCAAGTTGTGTTCCACACACACACGATAAATTTCCAAACATTCGGTAAAACCACCAACACGAGCCGGCTTCAAATTCAAAATGCGAATCGCGCCTACTTGCAGCGCCAGCCGCAAATCATTGGCAGATTTGATGCTTTCATCTAGGCAAATCAGCGTTTTGATGTGGGGTTGCAATTTGCCATGTTCGTAAATGTCGTCGTTGGCAAGCGGCTGTTCCACCATGAGCAAATGTAAATCGTCTAACTGCGCCAAATGGTCAGCATCTTTGAGCGTATAGGCACTGTTGGCATCCAGCATCAACGTGACATTCGGTAGTGCTGCCCGCACCCCTTTTGCCAATTCCACATCCCAACCCGGCTTAATCTTGAGTTTGATGCGCCCATAACCTTGATTCAACCGTTTATTGATAATTTCCAAGGTTTTTTCGACAGAAGGCTGAATGCCAATGCTCACCCCAACGACTGCCCGATTGGTCGAAGCATGACCTTCTGGCAGATACGACGCCATCAAATCCGCTAAACGCATGTTATTGGTTTTAGCGAAGGCATCCCAAACCGCGCCTTCTAAGCCATGTTTGGCATGTTTGTTGTCGCGCACCAGCTTAATCAATCCGGGAATTTCCATTGGATTTTCGATGGTTTTGCCAATCACTTTGGGCAGCAGAAAATGCTTGAGGATGTGATACCCGGTACCAATCGTTTCCCCCGCGTAGCCGGGTGCCGTCTCAACCGAGGCTTCGCCCCAACCGATAACGCCTTCTTCGGTGATAAGTTCCACAAGAATTGCCGCTTTGAATGGCTCAACCCCAAAACTGGTTGTCAGCGGCTCCACAAAAGGCATAGCAATGGGATGTAAATGGATCTCTTTAATCGTAATGCTTCGCAAGGCAAATCGCTCCTGAGTGAGTTAATTGCAAAAAATATCATGCTTTCATAAATCGAAAACTACCATCATCGCGGGTGAACACATATAAAGTCCGTTCACCTTCGCGGATAAAATTCGTCACCACATAACCCGCTGCCATCACCGCCGGGAAAATCTGCCGGATATGCTCGCGCCATCGTTTTGCCAGTGATATATCTTGCTGCTGCAACTGGGCAAATTCCGCGGGAATTTCCAGCAATAAAATGGGATTATCAGAAATTTGATGCTGTTCCGCAGGCGCAAGGCAGCATTTATCATCCATTACCGCCGCATTGATGATTGCCGCGCTGTTATCCAAATACTGCTGAAGCGTATATTTGGGGACTTCGCCTTGAATATGAGCAATCGTATTCTGATGATTTACCCACCAGTTAATTACCAATCTATCACCGCTAATCATGGCATATTGCGATGCACCAAAATAATCGGCTTCATACCGTTGCCCCGTCGCGCCCAATTTATAAATATTGAGATAGGCGTTGCGTGCCAGCAGCGGGTCAAATGTCCATGTGACCAATTGGATGCCGTTGGCAATGGCAAAATCGCGCTGCATCAGTTTTAGCTGTGTGCCAATATTATGGCTGCGATAATCTGGCAGTACCACCATGCGTTTCGACATGACCAGCAAGCGGTCTTTTAGCGGCAAATCACTCCCCACTGTTTGACTTGCGCCGATAAAACCAATCAGCAAGCCGACTAATCTATCGCCATCAAAAGCGGCTGGCACATGCCCACCATACCCCACAATTGAGAGCAGCATATGTGCCGGCACCAACGCCCCCAAATCCTCTCCCCAATAAATTTTTTGCAGCGTCACTGCCGCATCCATCTCATCAGCAGTTTTCAATTCGCGGTAACTAATTTGACTCATACCATTCCCTACAACCCACGCGGGCGACGACGAAATGTGTGGCGCAATACCCGCCAAAAATGCCGCTGACGGGGCAAATAAGTCAATAAAGTATCTTCAAAACGACGCGGCTGAAACCGAAAATAATCATATGTATTGCTCAAGCCAGCAGTCCGATTGGTTGCCAGAATATCCAACCACTGCGGTGTCATGAGCGTGCGTGGCAGCAAGCGGTCATACACGATTGTAATCCAACGCAGCAGATACGGTGGCACAGGAATTAAAAAACGCTGCATCCCTGTCACGCGCATCACGGTATATAACAAATCTTCCAGCGTCACATATTCTAGCCCGCCGATTTCCAGCGTCTTATCTACGGCATCGATGGATTCTAAACAACGCGCAATGGCTTTCACCATGTCATCAATATAGATCGGATGCAGCACGCTTTCGCCTTGTCCGGGCATCAGGAAAAAGAACGGGTTGATTCGCATCATCAAGGCAATGTGATTGATAAAAACATCTTCTTCGCCAAAAATAACGCCTGAACGCAAAATCGTATAGGCTAACCCGCTGTTACGGACGACTTCTTCTACTTGCCCTTTGATGCGATGCAGCAAATATGCCGAAGCAGGTGTCGCGCCTAAATGACTTAGGGTGATGATGCGCCCCACCCGTGCTGACCGGGCAATGGCAATGAGGTTGCGTGTTCCAGCAATTTCTACCCGTTCCAAATCACGCTGGCGACCCCACCACTGGGCGCTTGCCAAGTGAATAATGGTATGTACCCCAGTAACGGCTTTAAAAACTGCCTCATCATCCAGCAAGGTGCCAACCACAATTTCCGGCACACCACCCGGTTCATCATGCCACGGCAAACGGCGCGATTGATATTCTGGGAGCAAGCACCGCACAGGCAACCCCTCCGCCATCAATTGGCGCACGACATAACGCCCGACAAATCCCACAGCACCCGTCACCAAAATCATATTAAATGGGCATTCTTCCTTATTAGGCGCGTGGCATATATAATAGCCAGCACTATCACAGCCGAGCATTATAACACGCCCAAAAACAGAAAAAAGCCTGTGAGGATGTGAGCAACCATCTTCGCTATCGTGTGTTTAATCAATACATCAAGACAACCACAGGAGGGGAATCGTGGGACGAACCCGCGTTGTAATCACTGGCATGGGGATTGTTTGCCCTACCGGCAACACTGTCGAAGAGGCTTGGCAGAATACTGCGGCTGGTCGCAGTGGCATCGGCACGATTACACTCTTTGACTATCACTTGGTTGCCAATCACCTCGCTGGCGAAGTTAAAAATCTCGATATTGAGGCGATTATTGGCAAAAAAGAAGTGCGCCGCACCGACCGCGTGACGCAATTGGCACTCGCGGCGGCTCAACAAGCGGTTGCCGATAGTGGGCTGCAAATTACGACCGAAAATCGTTACGAGATTGGCTGCGCCATCGGCAGCGGCATTGGCGGCATTCAATCGCTAGTGGAAACCATCACAGATTTTGAACAAAAAGGGCATCGCGGCGTTAGCCCTTTGGCAATTCCCAAACTGCTGATTGATTCCACATCGGGCAAAATCTCGATGGAATTTAACCTACGCGGACCCAATTTTGACCTGACAACAGCCTGCGCCACTGGCAATAATTGCATCGGTGAGGCTGCCGAAATTATCCGGCGTGGACAAGCCAAAGCCATGTTAGCAGGTGCTTCCGAAGCGGCTATCGTTCCGGTATGTGTAGCCGGATTCGCCAACATGAAAGCACTTTCCAAACGCAATGACGAACCCCATAAAGCCTCACGCCCCTTTGATTCTGACCGTGATGGGTTTATTCCGGCAGAAGGCGCAGGGATTGTGGTGCTAGAACGCTTAGAAGATGCCTTAGCACGCGGCGCAAAAATTTATGGCGAAGTCTTGGGTTATGGGCATACCTCCGACGCCTATCACCCAACTGCACCGATTGAAACTGGCGAAGGCGCTGCCAAAGCAATGGAATTTGCTCTGCGCGATGCCGGATTAAAACCGGAAAATATTGATTACATCAACGCGCATGGCACTAGCACGCCGCTGAACGATGCTGCCGAAACCCGCGCTATCAAAACCGCATTGGGCGAAGATGCCTACAATATCCCCATCAGTTCCACCAAATCCGTCACTGGACATGCTCTAGGTGCCGCCGGCGCGATTGAAGCCGTGTTTTGTTTGATGGCGATGCAGCACAATTTTGTACCACCCACGATGAATCTGGATAATCCCGACCCAGATTGTGATTTAAACTATACCCCCAATGTGGGCGTCGCACGGGAAATTAACGTCGTTATGAGTAATGCCTTCGGGTTTGGCGGTCACAATGCCGTCATTCTTCTGGGCAAATACAACCAAAATGGTCACGCATAAAAACGGAACACCACCTATCCAGCCCAATGGCATCTATGCCCGTATCGTCGGTTGGGGCATGGCAGTCCCCGATTATGTCATGACCAACGATGAGATGTCTGCCATTGTCGAAACGACTGATGCTTGGATTCAAGAACGCACTGGCATCAAAGAACGGCGCATCGCCAGCGATAAAGAATCATCGGCAACGTTAGGGTATCGAGCAGCGCGGCGGGCATTAGACGTGGCGAATATCTTGCCGATTGATTTGGATTTAATTATCGTCGCTACTTCAACCCCCGAACATATTTTTCCGGCAACCGCCAGCTTAATTCAGGATTGGTTAGGCGCAAGTCGCGCTGGGGGGTTTGATTTGAGTGCTGCCTGCTCCGGTTTCGTGTATGCGCTGGATATGGCAGCCCAATCGATTCGCTCCGGCAGCATTCGTACCGCCCTCGTGATTGGCTCGGAAACCATGAGCCGCGTCCTCGATTGGACAGATAGAAGCACCTGTATCTTATTTGGCGATGGCGCGGGGGCTGTCGTCATACAAGCGAGTGACCAGCCCGGCGGTGTCCTTTCTAGTGTGTTACGCTCGGATGGTGCAGGCTGCGATTTGCTAGCAATCCCGACGGAAAATGCTAGGGAAAACGGCGAACATAAAGTGAACCGCATGTATATGGCAGGCAGCGAAGTCTTTAAATTTGCCACCCGCGTTGTAGATGAAAGCCTCCGCCAAACTACCGAAAAAGCCGGCATCAGTATCGAAGATTTAAAACTCATCGTGCCACATCAAGCCAATCAACGAATTTTGGCAACGGTCGCTAAAAAACTCCGGCTCGATATGGATCGCTTCATGAGCAATATGGATAGATATGGCAACACATCGGCAGCGTCTATCCCGATTGCCTTGTGCGAAGCCATTGAGCAAAATAAAATTCAGCAAAATGATTACATTGCGCTGGTTGGGTTTGGCGGCGGTTTATCTTGGGCAGCCATGGTTATCCAATGGGGTGTGCCACAACGTGACGAACAACGGTCACGTTTAAACGAACAGCGCCGCAAAGCCTTCTACTGGTTTGTGTGGTGGCGGCGGCGGGTGCTGCGCTGGCAGCGCAGTGTGAATAATTTTACAAAACGTTTTCGCCCTAAACAGTGAAGTTAATGGTCTGACTATGCCAATTGTCATCCTGTATCATGGTGGAGGGGAAAGTTCTTAACTTGTATCGCAACAAAATTCAGTTGATAATGAGGTTAAGAATCAATCGCAGGTCACAGATAACACATGGCAATTGTCATTCTCTACATTGAAGATAATCCGCAAAATATTCGCCTCGTCCGTAAAATGCTCGACACGGGTGGCTATGCAATGCTTGATGCCCTCAATGGTAGAAGCGGGCTTAAATTGGCGGAAGAACATGTTCCCGCCTTGATTCTGGTGGACATTAACCTGCCCGATATAGATGGCACTGAAGTAACGGCTCGCATCAAAGCCAATCCCAAATTGCAACATATCCCCATCATTGCGCTCACGGCGAATGCCATGTATGGCGATAGAGAGCGTTATTTGGAAGCCGGTTGTAATGGCTATTTATCCAAGCCCATCAGCCGGCGCGAATTGTTAGAAACCGTTGGGTATTTTTTGAACGAGGGGCATACCCCACCAGCCACTGATGGGTAAGTTAAAAACTTACCCATATAAACTGTTATCGTCTGGAACGACTTATATGCCTAAACACAGCACTGGGTTAATCTGCACCCAAAACCCGTGTCGCACCCTCTTGGGTATTGAGGGCTAAGGGCAGCAGACAATTATCCAATAAACGCGGTTTGCCCACTTGGGCAGCAATCGAAAAGAGCAATGGCTGGTCTATGGGTTGCTCAATTTCTTGCAAATTGCGGGCATCTGCCAGCGAAACATAACTCGGTTGCACTCTCTTTTCATGATCCAAAATATCCCAAGCCGTTTGCCGTAAAACTTGTGGGCGGCGTTCCCCTTCATCATAAAGTTTGCCGACAATTTGTAATGCTCGGTGTAATATTTTCGCTGATTGGCGTTCATCTGGTGTTAAATAAACATTGCGCGAACTCATCGCTAAACCATCAGTTTCCCGCACAATTGGGCAAACAACAATCGAAAGTAAAAAATTTAAATCACGTACCATCTGGCGAATCACCACCACTTGTTGCGCGTCTTTTTGCCCAAAATAGGCACTGTGCGGCTGCACTAAGTTAAACAATTTGGCGACAACCGTTGCCACACCGCGAAAATGTCCCGGACGCGCCCCGCCTTCCCGCCCCTGCGAAACCTGCTCCACCGTGATATAGGTCTGGAAATCGCTCGGATAGATGCTTTCAGCTTTCGGTGCAAAAACAATATTCACACCGGCTTTTTGCAGCATGTTCAAGTCACGCGGCATATCGCGGGGGTATGAGGCTAAATCTTCGTTGGCGGCAAACTGTGTTGGATTCACAAAAATGGTTGCCACCACATGCTGGTTATCTGCCCGTGCCGCTGCCACCAATGATACATGCCCGGCGTGCAAATACCCCATGGTTGGCACCAATCCCACGCGCCCCTTCAGCGATTGGCGCAAGGTGCGTAATTGGGCAATCGTTTCAACGACTTCCATCAGTCAACTCACTTTGTAGCATCGCCAACACGTCATCGCTGATACCAAAACTATTCGCTTCTGTCGGGAAATTGCCCGCTTGCACGTCAGACCGATATTGACTGAGTGCTTCCCGAATCAGTGTGCCAATCTCGGCATAACGGCGGGTATGTTTGGGAATAAAAGCGTCGAATAACCCAAGAATATCATGAAAAACTTGCACTTGCCCATCACACCCCACACCCGCCCCAATCCCTATTGTTGGAATAGATAAGCGGGCAGTCACAAATTCCGCTAGTTTGGTTGGCACTAATTCTAAAACGACAGCAAATGCCCCGGCGGATTGCACGGCATCAGCATCACGGATTAATTGCCGGGCAGATGCCACTTCTTTACCCTGCACGCGAAAACCTCCGAACTGATTCACACTTTGCGGCGTTAACCCAATATGCGCCATCACCGGAATCCCGGCAGTCACCAAACGTTTGATAATCGGTGCAACTGCCTCACCACCCTCTAATTTCACACAGCCCACCCCACCCTCTTGCATCAAACGGGCGGCACTTTGCATCGCTTGTTCCGGGCTAATGCTGTAAGTCATAAACGGCAAATCGCCCACAATTAAAGGGCGCTGCGTGACTCGCGTTACAATCGCGCAATGATAAATCATCTGGTCAAGCGTCACGGGTACAGTAGAGGCATGTCCCTGAACAACCATGCCCAAGGTATCGCCCACTAGCAGCATAGGCAGATTCGCTTGTTCACTCAAACGGGCACTGCTGGCATCATAGGCGGTCATCATTACGATTTTTTCGCCATCAGTTTTCATTTTTTGAATATCACGAATGGTTAAACGCATGGCATTATCCTGTTGTGCTGTTGCCGGAGGTCGCGGCGGGGGGTGGGGTCGCTGTTGGGGTAGCAGTCGCCGGAAAATCAGTGATGTAAATATTGACCATACAGACCGCCACCGGGCTGCCCGAAATATCAAACACCATCAATCGGAATTTATATAATCCTTCAGCATATGCCGCAGGCGTAAATTGGCTGAAAGCCGCACTCTCGCGCACTGGCAGCAGTGTTTCACCCACCACTGCATAAGTGTTATTGGTGCCGGGCCCGCTGATTTCGATTTTCGCCGACGTAAAATTGTCCGTATATGCCGTTCCAATGACCGTTATCGGCTGAAAAACACGCATCCCATTGGCAGGCACTTGTAAGGTAGAACGCGGGTCACTGCACCCTTCTAGTGGCGGTGGATTAGGGATGATAGTGCCAACAGGCGTAAAAGTCGGCGTCGGCGTCAATTGGATGATGGGGTTATCATCACTCTCCAAATCATTCGCTGGCTCTATATCCAAGCCTTGGGCAACCACCGCAGCAGGCGTTGCTGTCGCAAAAGTGCCATCGGTTGCAATCGTTTGGCGCTGGGTTTCGAGAAGCGCATTTTCGCGCCGTAAATAGGGCATGGCGGCAAACTGAACACCCAATATCAAAAATGCCGCTTGGATGGCTAACACAATCACTGTGATAGCATTAACTTGGCGTAAGCGGGCTAAATCGCGTTCCAACTCAAAATAAGTCGCCCGGATTTCTGCTCGCGCCCGTAACCACTGCCATGCATTCCAAATCCCCACTGCCACTAGGAGCAAATATAAGCCAATGGCAGCCCTTTCTACCAATGCTAAAACCGTTATCATAAGGTCATTGTCCGTAAAATTCCTCTCAAGAGCGTGGTCAAGCGCGGCACAAGAATTTTGCCTGCTTCCAAAACTTCTTCATGATTGGTGATGCCATCGCTATCAGGGGTATCAATCGCTTGATTGGTGATGCCAGAAAATGCCAATGCCCGCATCCCGGCGTGCCGTGCCACCAATACCTCATGCACAGTAGACATGCCAACAGCGTTCCCACCCCAAATCCGCAGCATACGGACTTCGGCAGGTGTTTCAAACGCAGGTCCGGATAACCCAATATAAACGCCCTCATGCATCGGAATCGCGTTTTCCGCAGCAACTTGGCGTGCCAACCGGCGCAATGCACTATCATACGTTTGCGTCATGCCCGGAAAACGGGGTCCCAAACTGTCGTCATTGCGTCCCATCAACGGATTATGCCCCACCATGCCGGGCAAATTGATGTGGTCTTGCAGCAGCATCACATCCCCTACTTGATATGCCGGATTCAAGCCACCAGCCGCGTTGGTCAGAATAAGAGTCTGAATACCCAATAAATGCATGATACGCACAGGAAATGTGACCTGTTGCATCGTATAACCTTCGTAGAAATGAGCGCGTCCTTGCTGCGCCAAAATCAGCTTGCCTTCTAAGCGTCCGATAACCAATTGCCCGCTGTGTCCATGCACGGTAGATTGGGGCCAGCCCGGAATATCACCATAGGGAATTTTGACAGCATCTTCCAGAATATCTGCCAGACCACCCAAACCAGACCCTAGTACCAACCCTATCAAGGGTTGGGCATCCGTCCGGGAACGAATGACCGCTACAGCCTGTTCATAATCAGCGCGGGTATACGACACTGCCCATTTCCTCTCACAAAAAATAAAAATTTCTTAAAATTATACTGTTTTCGTCCATTTCCTCCTATAGAGGGCTGCCAAGTGGTGCGTCATAATTCGCAATTTCTGGTACAATAATATGAAATAGTTGTTAGGGGAGTGGGGCTTGTGCAATACAATACTGAAAAAGTCATGCAAAATTATGTCGAAGCCTATCAAAAATTATACCAACGCACCCCCTCAGATATTCGCGCTCTTGACCATGAATGGGTGGTTGTTAATGGGGCGCGAATGCGGATTACTGAATTAGAATATTTGACAGGTCGGTTACAGTTGGAATATGAACAGGTGGTAGGGGCAAAACGTAATTTGGTTAATCGCCTCATCAAGTGGCTACGAAGTTGATTTTTGTTTATCTTCATTAGCATTTTCTAACCTGCGTCTTGCTCCAACGCGGGTATATTTTTTTGCCCCGCGTTATAATCATCACAATATCACCTTGAAATTATTTAGCAACAGGACATCATGTGGAAGACTTGCGGCGGCAGTTATCGTATGCCTTCATTGCCCTAGCGGTTATTTTGCCTGTGGGCATCATGGGCTTTATGTCAATTGAAGGTTTAAGTTTTATTGATTCTCTTTGGCTTACGTTTATCACACTCGCCACAGTCGGCTACGGCGATGTGTATGCCCGCACAGATATAGGGCGATTATTCACCATTGCCTTGCTGGTGGTGGGCTTAAGCGTGCTGGCGTCGGCATTGCAAGCCTCATTCACGATGCTGGTGAATCCAGAAATTCGTGCTTTGCGCCAGCGCCGCCGTATTCTAAAAACCATCAGCACCATGCGCCAGCACTATATCATCTGTGGCAAAGGCGAAATGGTGGATAAGACTGTCGGCTATTTATTAGCCGGGGCAGAGGCTCGCCGCCAAGCTGCCCGCGAGATGGTCTATAAACCGATTGATTATTTTTTGGATAGATTATTCGGCGATGATGACGACGGGCATAATGTGCGTATGCGGCGTGTGCTGCGGACGATTATCCTGTTTTTTGTGGATTTGTTGCATAAAGACCAGACCATTTTAGATATTGTGGCGGTTGTTACCAGCGACAAAGATTATGCAGCCCACCTGCGAAGTGCCGGATTATTGGTGATTGAAGCTGACCCAACGGACGATAATGCTCTCAAGCAAGCGGGCATTGACCATGCTCGTGGTTTAATGGTCATTTTGGATAATGATACCGAAACCTTGTTATGCGTTCTGACGGCACATAATTTGAATCGTGTCTTGCCTATCACTGCGGCAGTCTTGGATGAAGAATTGGGACGCAAAACGGCGCGGGTCGGGGCAACCACCATCATCACCCCCTACGAAGTCACGGGGCAATTCTTGAATAATGCCACTTTTCGTCCGGCAGTGAACGAATATTTTAATGGTCTCGTCTTCGATTATGGTGCCGGGTACGGCTTAACATCGCTCAATTTGTATAACGATTCGCCTTGGATTGGCAAAACAATTGAGCAGTTACAACTCCGCCGCGATTTTTCCGCCGGGATTATTGGTATTCGTCCCGAAGATGGCACTTATCATTATGCCCCACAAGAAAATTATGTCTTGCAAGAAGATGATGTGCTGATTGCTGTTGCCCCGCGTAATCGCATTCGGGATTTAATTCAAACGTGCCGCGGCATTCACAGCGAAAAACGTCACATTCCGGTTTTTCAGGCAATTCCTCTCAAAATATCTCCCCCGGTGGGTAGGCAATCGCTCATCCTTACACAAGCGGAAGCCATGATTCCAAGTTTATCGGGGCATTTCATTATCTGCGGTGATGATGCTGTTGCCCGCAGCGCCATTGATAAACTCGACCCTGAACGGGCATTTGTTATCATCTGCCAAGATGAAAACCTGACCGAAGAACTGCTCCAACGCGGTTTCCGAGTGATTCAGGGCAACCCCACCCAAGAGAATACCCTGCTCAAAGCCGGCGTCCGTAAAGCGCAAGGCATTGCCATCTCGTTAGAGAACAAAGCCGATAGTGTAATGACAGTTCTCACTGCCCGCACACTCAACAAGCGCATCTTGATTACAGGGACTGCCCACAGCGACGATATGGTCGAAAAATTGGAACGGGCTGGCGCTGACCGCGTAGTGAGTCCATTCCATTTAGCCGCCCGTTTTATCATCTTGGCAGCCACCCGCCCAGAGGTCAATGATTTCATCTCGTATGTTTTGTATAATTATCAAACTCGCTTGGAAACCACCGAACTGTATATGGAAAATGAAGCGCGGTGGATCGGCAAAAGTATTGCAGAATTACGTCTGCATGAGGAATTTAACGCGGGTATCATTGGGATTCGCAAAGCAGATAAACTCACCTATCTCTATGCACCACCACAAAATTACACGATTCAACCCAATGAGGTACTCATTGTTGTCACCCCTATGGATAAATCCGATGAACTGCGCGATGCGGCACATGGTTCTGGTAAACGCCCTGCCACCTTACGTAAAGCGGCTGGGGTCATGCAAAGTGATATGTGGACACGCGATATTTTGCAGGAATTGATTAATCAGCGCAGTCAAGGACAAGATTAGGGTGTATCTTTTTTGCGTGATGTGAGGTTGTATTCATTGAGACCTGCCCGGAGTAATTCTTGGCGATAATCTTCCGGCGTATCCACATCACGCAGAATACTATCGGTATCTACATTCACATGATGCACAACATCAGGATGAGCATTAATCACATCGCGGGGTGCGCCATCTGCGGGTAATTCTAAAATCTCTTGCCAATAACGCCGCGCTATCAAAATAGGGTGTCCACGGCGTTTTTCATAACTAGGGGCGATAATATGCCCCAAGCCATCCGAATAGGCTTTTAAGACGCGATAAATTACTTTCGGTTGAATACGTGGTTGGTCGCCCAATACCACCATGGCAGCGGCTACATTCTCCGGCAGTGCTTTCAACCCCGTTTTCAGCGATGATAACATTTCGCCCGTTTTATGAGCGCGATTATGGGCAAACCGTACTTCATATTTTTGCACCGCCGCCCGCACTTCGTCGGCATAAAAACCCGTGACGACCACAATATCATCAATCTTCGCCAGAATAAGCTGCTGAACGATATGCTCAATAATGGGTTTGCCATCGCTCCACGGCAGCAGCACTTTGGGTTGCCCCATGCGCGACGATTGCCCGGCGGCGAGAATAATTGCGCCAACGGTGCGCTGGACTTCACAAATCGGATCAGCCGCCCGCACCGAGCCTAATGCAACACCTTGTAAACGGGGTGATTTTAATGCCAGTTTTGCCAGTTGCCGCGCTCTAGTCCGCTGATACCCTTTTTCCGGTGTTTGGTTGACGAAGGCAATCACTCGCGCTCGGTCAGGGATACCGCGCAAGCCCATTTCTTCGTCGCGCAAGATTTGTGCCAACCATGGCAGGCGAATTTTGCCGCCTTCGTAAAAACCATAACGGTCTATCATCGCTTTCGGATTATACACATGGTCATTATCCAAGGGTTGCCCCAACGCCACCAAGGATGTTACCGGAATCACCAATGATGTTTCAGCCGGGATAGCTGGTTCGTCGTGATACGGCGCTTTAAACGGCATTCCGCCTGCTGTATCCGCTTCAATCAATAACACATCCGAATCAATCATATCTACGAGTTGGCTGATTTGTTCCGAGGATACGCCATATACTTTGTCGTAACGCACTGAATCATACAAAAACACATAGCCTGTTTCGTTCAGGGCTGCTGCCAACGCTGGGATACCCGCGCTGTAGCGGACTGCCGCCGGAAATAAATCAAGTTGCTCGGCGGCAATATGCTTGGTGGTGGTTGCCAGCACGCGCCACCCCGCTTCATGCAATTCATAGCCTAATCCTACCAGCGTCGCGGTTTTGCCCCCGGCACCTGTAAAGGCAACAATATCCCCTCGGTTGACCTCAAACGCTTGTTGGAGTTTCATGAATTTTTGCCGTTTATCCTCATGTTGGCAGCAGCATTATGGCTATCAAATGACGCCTATACCATGTTGGCGTAGGGCTTTCACAACTTTTTCTGGCGTAAAGGGCTGCGAAGTCATCCACACGCCCGTAGCATTATAAATCGCTGCCGCAATCGCTGGCATCAGCGGCAGAAATGGCATTTCTGCCATGCCGCGTGCGCCCCAGGGACCAATGGGGTCAGGGTATTCCAGAATGATAGATTTCACTTCTAGCGGCACATCCAACACAGTCGGAATAAGATATGTCGAAAGAAATGGATTTTTGATGCGCCCTTTATCGCTAATCAGATTTTCCATCAAGGCATAGCCCTGCGCCTGCACCACCGCCCCCTCAATTTGCCCCTGAACAAGCTGTGGGTTAAGCGCCATGCCCACATCGTTGGCAGAAATGACATTGATAAGCTGGACATGCCCAGTCTCAATATCCACTTCCACTTCAACCGCTTGCGCCACATACCCATAGGCAAAATTCGGTTCACTGCGTCCAGTCATCGGGTCATAAGGCGTTGTTTTAGGAGGACGATAGACAAATTCGCCTACTGCTGGGCGTTCTTCTGACTTCCATGCTTGCAACGCTTTTTCGGCTGCGCCGCGAATGGCATTTCCCGCCATAAACGTCAATCGGGAAGCAGAGGCACTACCCGCCGAACCTGTTTCAGCCGTATCCGCAGTGATAAGTTTCACTTTTTCAAAGGGTACACCCACAGCTTCTGCTGCCATCTGCATAAACACGGTATGCGCCCCTTGCCCAACCTCAGCCCCCGCTTGGCGCACAATTACCTGTTCAATCTCGGCTTTGCCATAAAGTTCAATTTTGGCGTGCGAATTTTCTGGGTAGCCAAAACTGTAGCCAATATTTTTGTAACCACAGGCAATGCCAATCCCGCGTAATTTCGTTCGGTCTTCTGGTAAATCCGGCACGGGACGCGACCATAATCCGGCAGGTTCTTCAAACCAACCGGCTTCTGCCGCGCAGGCATCCAACACCTTATCAATAGTGACACCTTTGGGCAGCGGTGTTCCAGTGGAGAGCAAACTGCCCTCTTGGAAAACATTCATACGCCGGAACGCGACTCGATCCATTCGCAGTGCATCCGCCAATCTATCGGCTTGCCCTTCTGCCGCAAATAATGCTTGCGGTGCGCCAAACCCCCGGAATGCGCCAGTGGGGATATTGTTGGTATAAACGGCATAGGTATCCACATGAATATTGGGGATTTCGTACGCGCCCGTGACCATCAAATTGGCATTGCCCAAGACTTTGTTGGAGGTGTAGTTATAGCCACCAGCATCGCCAATCACAGTAGCTTCTGCCGCGACGATTTTGCCGTCATCCGTTGCGCCCCACTTTGCCCGAATTTTGATAGGGTGGCGTTTGTGGTGATTGAGGATGGATTCTTCACGAGTCCACTGAATTTTTACTGGACGCCGCAGTTTCCATGCTGCCAGCGCCAGCACAATCTGGACAGACATATCTTCGCGTCCACCGAATGCGCCACCAATCGCCGGATAAATCACCCGTACTTGGTTTTCAGGCAAATTCAGCGCATGATAAATCTGCTCTTGGTCTTCGTGCGTCCATTGCCCAGCGACGATAACGGTCACGCGCCCCTGCTCATCAATGTAACTTAAGCCAGCTTCGGGCTGCAAATAGGCATGTTCTTGATACGTCGTTTCGTAGGTTTCTTCAACAATTACGGTGGCTTGCGCCCAACCTGCTGCCATATCGCCTTTGCGAATGCGATAATGCGCGATGATATTGTTAGGCGTGTTCGGATGCAGTTGGGGTGCTTCCGGTTGCATGGCATATTCAGGGTCAAACACAGGCGGCAAATCTTCATACTCTACGGCAATCAACGGCAGAGCTTGCGCGGCAATGGCTTCTGTCTCCGCCACCACCACCGCCACATAATCCATATAACAGCGCACAATATCGGTGCCGGGCTTATCGCCGCCGGGTCCGCACATCACAGGTTGGTCTTTCATCACCAAACCATATTCATTCACCGGCACATCCAATGAGGTATATACTGCCACCACGCCCGGCATTGCCAGAGCCTGTGATGCATCTACGCTCAGGACGCGGGCATGAGCGCGGTCGCTATAGCGAATCTTCATCCATAATTGACCCTCAAGGTCAATATCGCCCGGATAAGGCGTTTCACCTGTAACTTTGCCGTGAGCATCAATGCGTTTTACGGATTGCCCGATGACGAGTTTTTTATCTTTGGTCATCTCAACTGCCTATGATTGTGTTTTGATATAGCGATGTTGCTTGTGCTGCGCCTAACGCGCCAGCAGCGTTTCGGGTGTTTTCGTTTGCAAACGGGTTAATTCTTTCTGGAAGACACGCCGCAAGATAGCAATTGCCGCCGCATACGTCGGTTCAACCCCACTGAAATTCAAACTGCCTGCCCCCAAATTTTGCCCTTTTTTCATGGGTGTATCCGAGGCATAGTGCAAAAAGCCAATATCAAATGGCACACCATATAAATTGACGATTTCGTTTTCGGGGTGGCGGCGCGGGCGAAATGCTTCATACACTGCGGATAGATAGGGACCACCTTCCATCTCAATATCCGTATAGCCTTCGCGGTAAAACAGGCTCATATAAACCGGGTTTTGCAGGAATGTCCCCAATGCTGTGACTGCTTTTTGATTATCCAAGACATTGCCAGTGGTCATATAAGGACGCAAGTCGGCGGCAGAAAAGCAATTTTCAAACAGATACGTATTTTGCGAATGTTCGTCATGAATCACGTTGGGAAGCATCACATCGCCAATGCGGGCATTGAGCGTAGCAGCTTTGCCCATGACATAAACACCGGCGATATGGCTCACGCGCTCCCCAATACGGCTGAGAAATTCATAAGCTGCCATCCCCAGCGGATAATCAATATTGAGAATCAGCGCGTTGCTATCAGCCAGCGGGGCCAAATCCAAATCGTGCAGCAAGCGCGTATCAAACCAATCTAAGCGCAAGCGACTCAGGTCAATAATTTGCGCTTCAATTTCAAAACCATGTTTATTCGGCACGCGATAAATGCCGATATGCTGTTCTTCGCTGCTCAATTTTTGCCGGGCATTATCAGGATTTTGCGATAAATACTTGCCCAAAACATAGTATAAAAAATTTTCCAAACTTTTATAAGAAGTACGGCGAATATCTTCATATTCTGCCAGCAGCGAATCCTGATGATGAGCGCGGATATAATCCACGATGCTCAGTTCATGGCGATGAGCAAATCCAGTGAGCAAATTGACCAGCGAATGGGTATTGCTGGAAACAAAATACAACGGGCGCTGCTCTGGGTCTATGCCACAGGCTTGGATTACTGTGTCTTGTAATTCTTCCCACCATGCTGCTGTAGCCCGCCGATAATCCGCCAGCGAACCAGAGGTTAGCCCTAAACTCATCGTTTTACGTTCTGTGGCAATTTGGCGCAGCGTACTCATAAAATTGGGCTGCCAGACAATCTGCAACCGTTTTAAATCTTCAACCGGGATTCGCAAGACATTTGCCAAAATCAGCAGGTCATCCTGCGTCAATTCACCTTCTTGATGTGCGGCTAAAAACTCGCGGGCGACGGCATTTTGCAACAAATAATGCAGTTTGTTCCATTCAAGTTGATATGCCGTGAGCAGTGGCACCAAATCATCAATGTCAGACCGACTGACGACATAAACGACTAGGGTTTCATTGCCATCAAAATGTTGGCGGCGGCGGCGCCCCGGTGAGTACACCCGTTCCCAATCATCAACATCTTTGTAACCAGCCCCCACAAAGGATTGTTCGGTTTGCCCTGCCAGAATACGGCGCACATGCGGCATACAATCAGGCAAGCGCAGCAAACAATAAATCAATGCCGAAATATCCGGTGTGGTCTCGGCTGCGCCTACATGCAGCGATGACCCCATCGCCACATGACTCTCAATGAGCGTCTCAATCTGGAACATGCCGCTGGAACGCAACAATGAATAGTACGTCCGCATATATAAATGAATTTCTTCACCGCCAGTACGTGGGACAGCCCGTTCCATAATTTATCAAAGCGACTGCCATAAATGAGGTCAGTCGCTGTTTATCCTTTCTGAGTATGGTTATTTTTCAAACCCATTATTCGCGGTTGCGCTGGCGCATTTTGTTTTTCATATCACGCTTCATCTTTTTCATCCGCAATTCTTCTGCCAGTCGTTCTTTCTTTTCTTTATCTAACACCGCTTCGCTGACGGTTTGTTCCGGTTTGGGCGCGACCACCGCATATAACATGCCAGCTACCAGCAGCAGCACTAAACTAATGCCACCAGCAATAACAAATCGGAAATTCTCGTCACGCGGCAGGGTTGGAATACGGACTTTTAATTCGGCAAATGCCGGTCCCGCTAACGCTAATCCAATTCCTATACAGATAACCAAGACTGCTAACCCGATGACGGGTGTCAACACACGCCCCCAATTGGTTTTTTCTCTCTCGTCCATCGTTATAACTCCTTATTATCCGGTTTATGACTGGCTTCTATAAATGCTTGCACTATCTTATAGTATCCTGTACAGCGGCACAAATTACCACTGATGCTCTGCTGAATTTGTTCCAAACTGGGCTGCGGATGTTCGGTTAATAATTTTGCGCCGGACATCAAAAAGCCGGGGGTGCAGTACCCACATTGCACCGCCCCCGTTGCGATAAATGCTTCTTGAATAGGGTGCAACTGCTTTGCATCCTGCAAGCCCTCTACCGTGACGATATTTGCCCCATGAGCGCGGGGTGCTGGCACCATACACGCCATCACCGCCACATCATCCAGAAAAACCGTGCAAGCGCCACATTCGCCTTCGGCACAGCCTTCTTTCGTGCCGGGCAGTTTGGCATCGTCACGCAACCAGCGCAGCAACGTTTTATCCTGCCCACTAGCCAGCGTATAGGATTTGCCATTAATGGTCGTTACAATCGGCGTTTGAGAATCATGGGTGGTGGGTTGCGTTAAGGCATTGCCATTCACAATCGCTTGATTTTCGCCCCATAACATCGCCGGATTTTGCGGATAAGCTGTGGCTTGGGTATCCGCCGCCAATGCCCGCAATGCTCGCGCTACCAAGACTTTGACCATCTCGGTACGATATTCGGCAGTGCTGCGAACATCATCAATCGGCGCGGGTGTCGCCGCGGCTAGCCGTGCCACTTCGGAAATAGTTTCTGGCGTTAGCGTGCGCCCAACCAATGCCTGTTCAGCAACGGGTGTGCGAATAATTGTTGGGGCAACACTACCTAATGTAATGACTGCCCGCGACACACTATCACCCGCCATCGTCAAAATCACGGTGACATTCACGACTGAAATGGCTTGGGCGCGGCGCAGCCCTAATTTTAGAAAAACACCTTTTTCATTCTGCGCCAATGCCGGAAACGAAATCGCCGTCAACATCTCGTTGGGGCGCATCACAGTTCGGCGCAAGCCCGTATAAAAATCTTTTAGGGCAATGGTGCGTTCACCCTCCAATGATGCCAAGGTAACTTCTGCGCCCAATGCCATCAACGGGGTAATCGTATCATTGGCAGCAGAACCAGTAATGATATTTCCAGCGATGGTTGCCCGATTACGGATTTGCGGTGCGCCCACTTCCCAAGAGGCTTGCGCCAAGGGCAGCGCCCGGTCTACGATTAAGCGGCTGCCCACTACATGATTGTGATTCACCAATGCGCCTAAACGAATGGTTTCGCCATGCCGGGTAATTGCATCTAAGCCCGGCACGCGGGTAATATCAATCAACACGCTCACATGGGGGCGCTGCTGCCGTTCCAATTCAATCAGAATATCCGTGCCGCCCGCGATAATCCGCGCTTTGTCGCCATAGTCATTCAACAATTCCAAGGCATCTGCGACACTATTCACACTATGATACGTTTGCCACATCGTCTCACGATAATCCTTATGAGTAGTTTAAAGTGGGTCAATTTCCAAGACGGTATAGGGATTGATGTTCAAAATACATGTCTGATGATATTCGGTACGAACCGTTTTGCGCCTATCCCAAGTATGCACATGTCCATGCAGCATATAACGCGGTTTCGTCCATTTCATAAAGCGCAAAAAAGCATCAAACCCGCGATGCGGAAAATCTTCGCCATCATGAATATCGCGGGCGGGTGAATGCACCACAAAAATATCTATACCGCGCCCGGTGGTCATGCGATAGTAACGAATTTTGACCGCCAATTTGAGCGCCAACAGATGCATCTCGGTTTGGGTATATTGAATACTGCCATTGTTATAATCAATCGAGCCTTCTAAGCCGGCAAATGTCAGCCCATTAAATTCATAAATTCGGTTATGAAGATCGGTACCGCCGGGCGGCGTTTGGTCATACATCTCATCGTGATTGCCACGCACATATAACAAAGGTTTGCCCAGAATCGTGGCAATAAAATCCAGATAAGCGGCGGGCATATCACCACAACTCACCAGAGCATCAATATCATGATAGCGCCGCCGGAGATTGGCGGCATTTTCCAGCGGCTGCATCGTTGTATCACTCACACATAAAAGTTTCACGTAAAGACACCATCAAAAACTTATTTTAAGAATCATCATCAGTGTGCCACTGCATCGGTTTTCCAGTACCACCGCGCCGCAACATTGTCATTTCGGCAAGAATACTCAGCGCAATTTCTTTAGGAGTTTCTGCTTCTAATTCTAACCCAATTGGCGCATGAATGCGGGCAAGCTGCTCTTTGGCAATGCCATGCTGCTCTTGCAATGCCTTCATGGTAAGCGCCCAACGGCGGCGACTGCCAATCAACCCGATATAAGGGGCATTCGTGGCTAACAAAGCAGGCAGCAAATGCACATCTACTGGCAAGCCGCGCGTCACAGCAGCGATATAAGTTTGGGAAGTGATGTTAATCGTATTGATGACCTCCGCCGGCTTGCACACCACATACTCATCCATACCCGACAAATACGATTCATTGGCAAATTCGGGTCTATCATCGTTCAAAATGACCCGATACCCCATCCATTTACCTAATTCTGCCAGTGCCTTGCCCACATGCCCACCGCCAATCACCAACAACACGGGTGCTGCGCCAATCGGCTCGATAAAAATGCGGGCGGTACCGCCACAAATGCCGGGGTCGCCATCTTCCAAATTATTCAACGTATACGTTTCAATGCGCGTTTGACCATCCGTTAAACTTGCCAAAGCCGCTTTAATCACCAACGCCTCCATTGCACCGCCGCCGACCGTTCCCACGCTGCGCCCATCGGCATACACAAGCATTTTGCTTCCGGCGTGGCGCGGCATAGAACCAGCGGTTTCAATCACAGTGGCTAAAGCCGCTGGAATGCCTTTTTGCTGTATTTGCAACAGCGCCTCATACACTTCAAGATGGTCATCGGCAATCACGGAACTAGAACCTCACTCCAAGTAATGCGCCCATCGGAATGCGCGATAATTCTGTCATTCAAACTCACCGCAGCCAAACGCTCAAACGTAACCGGGTCATATAATCCGATGGCAGGCACATAACGTCCCGGCGACACATCTGCCAAATTGATGACTATTGTATCGTGCAGTGTCCCCGGCAACCAGTTTCCGGGCGGCAAGGCATTATTGCCGGGGCGGACATCAGCTTGCGCGACAAAATTACGGGTCAAATCTGGGTAAAGATGCGCGAAAATTTTATAGTCACCACGAGCGCCTGACGATGTGACCCATGTTAGGTTAATGATAAGCTGTTGCCCCTGAATTTCCGATGAAAGCCGGGTGAGTGCCATCGCCCCATCCTGAAACGTCACTAAGATAGGCGCTTCCGGCAGGTTCGGCTGATAACGCCCCTGATAAATCAGGTGATAATACGGCAAATAATCGCCTTCGCTGCTGTTCATTTTGATACGAATCGTCAGTTCGGTCGCTTTAATCATGGTTGCCGGAATCAAGGTTGGCACTTCTAGCCAGCGTCCGCGTTCTTGCGGCACAAAGCGCGTCCCTACAAATTGTTCATTGGCATAAACATTATATTCCACCCGATTCATGGGATTCACCCGTGTAATAAGCAATACATCTTCGCCGGGCGTGACAGTTATCGTAAAACTTTCTTCACCATTGATGCGTCGCCCACCATCGCGCAGCAAACAATTGTCGCGGCAATCCAAATAAGTTGCCTCTAAAACGTCCGTCGGAAAACCTTCCGGCGCACGTTCATTTGACCAACTATACTGATGCTCTTTTTCAGATAGAACATCCCCAACATTGATGCTATCCACAAGTCGAAAATCTGTTAAATAATCTTGAATCGTCGTTTGCAGAGCTTGTTCACGAAATTGCTGCGGCGCATAATCCGGCTGGTAAATCCCTTGAAAATCCGCCGCGAGTGCAACATTATAGGTTTGCTGTAAAGTCACTGGAAATGCTGCCAGTGGTTCACCATATAAACGGGTATTTGCTAGCAAGACCAATCCATAACCATGCCCACGCCCATACGATGCAATATAATCGGGCTGTTCGCGCATGATAAATTCAGCCGTAGAACCGGGACCGTTGCGCCAATAGTCAGCGGCGTTGGGGGTTGTCAACCCCACAATATCCAACGTTGTGCGCCCACCCATATAGCGCATCATACCCGTATCATGCACGGCAATTGTCGCATCTTCGGGGGTATTGTCCTGTAACCAGCGTGCCATCTGATACGGTTGCTGATACACATAATGCACATTCAGCGCATAAAATGATAGAAACTGCTGAAAAGAAGTTGGAATCATCAGCATAAAAATCACACAAAATAACAATGCCAAGCTATAGCGCCGCCGACTCATTTTTAATGCCGACCAACTCCACGCCAATAACCAGCCAACTAACGGAAAAGCTAATGCCATCAGCGGTATTTGATAACGTTTAAAATGCCAGAATGCTGTATCCAACGTTGAAACCGCCGCCGAAACTGCCAACATCCACAGGATAATCAACACGCCAAGCGTGCGATACGGCTTTTTGAGCAGCGACCACACAAGGGCAAACAAGGGCAAAATACCCAATAGCAGCGGCAGATACAGGATGTCACCCTGACTGCCGTTGAAAAACTCTGCCCATAAGCGTGTAAAATTCGTCCAAATGCGGTCTAGCACCACGTCCGGGATGAATGGCACCATGCCCAAAATAGATTTGGATTGATTGCCCGATGCTACCACCGACCCTGTAATCAACCAGTTCACCAGCGGTTGCAAGCCAAGTGCCAAAATCGGAATGATGAGCAGAATAGTGTGTTGTCGCCATTGTAGGGGCGTGATATATCGCGCCCGTAACTGCAAGCCGCTTTGTAGTATCATCACGCCAGCGGCAAGCACCGCCATCAGGCTGCCTTCCGGGCGAATGAGTGCGAGCAAAGTCGCTGCAATTACAAACTCACGCCGCTGTTTTTGGATGACAGTATAGAGCGTCCACAACATGAAACAGCAAAGGAGTCCGGTTTCCATGCCACTCATGTAGTGCCAAGCCGTCGCCCCATTCGCGGCAAAAAGCACCGCAAAAAATACGCTTAACCACTGTGGAGCATCTACGATGCGACATAAGCGATAAATTGCCAGCATGGAGGCTAACAGCGCCCCTGCCCCCACCAGCATCGCCCATAATCCCAGATTTAGCCCCTGAAAACCAATGAGATACCCCAATGCCAAAATAAAGGGATACAAAAAACTGGTCGCGCCCGAAGTGGGCGGTTGACCGGGGTTATAAACATAGGGCTGCCCGAATGCCAACTGCCGCGCATATTGAAAATGAATATACACATCATCTAGCGGCATGAGTAAATTGCCCTGCCCGGCGGCAAGACTCACCAGCACATAAACGCAAAAAACGCCGCCTGCTATGCAACAGAACAGCGTCCAAATGAGCAAATTACGGCGCGAATCAGTTGGAGGGTTCATCAGCATCCCGGAAACCACGCCGGGCATATTCGCGTAAATCAAAGTTCGAATCGTAGAGGCACTCCTCAGCCATCCATTTTGGCATGGCATCTAAAGAAACCAGATAACGCACAAAATCTTCGCGGCAATGGGAACAGGGGACATGTTCATATAGATGAAGTAAAATCGGCACTGCGTCAGTGGATGGGTGATGCTCAAAAATATCTCGAACACTCATTCCCAGCAGATGCATGTCCTCACTACCTGTTAAAAATTTATGAGCCAGAGT
The DNA here is from genome assembly GCA_022842885.1 of Anaerolineae bacterium. Lineage (GTDB taxonomy): Bacteria > Chloroflexota > Anaerolineae > Aggregatilineales > Phototrophicaceae > JALHOR01. Next base: position 16,223 of record JALHOR010000043.1, on the reverse strand, counting down.
ATCAATCAATTTCCAATCCCCTGCTTCAAAATTACTCTGGAGAATGCCCACCATTGCAACCGAGTCAATCCCTTTGGCAATGCTATCTAAGGCAAATTGACGCACTGCGGGATGATGGATATTCTCAAGAACACTGATAGCATGACGTGAAAGCATCTTTGAATTCGATTTTTGTGCGTCATCCAGTCCTGCCAACTTAAATAATTTTGTATAATCATCAAGAGGAAATTGCCTCACTCTAAACATGCTAAGATAATTTCGCAAATGCTGTGGGTTTTCGTCCAACATAAAATCATGCGCGGCTTGTTTTATATCGTCATCACTTGCATCTCTTACCCACTCCGTAAAATGAAAACGTGTATTATCCAGTGATGCTTTCACTTCTGCATAAGAGAATTTCGCTATTGCGGCTCTTTCAGCTTTTTTATTTTCAATTCGCTGTTGTCGCCAAGCATATACAGTATCCAGAAGATTATGCAGCACCGGATTCAAGTAAGCAGCACGATATAATTTTTCTCGTGTTTGTTCTTGTCCAAATTCGTCCTCAAGCCAATACAGAAGGTAAGCAGAGTGGGAGGGATCTTTTTTGGGTGAAAATTTACCTGTTTTGAAGGGGTCTAGCAAAAAGAGAAACGCATTAATGCCATCAGCATCCATCAGTGAATGGACACCCACTTCATGCCCATCTTCTAAACAACGGCGATAGGTTTTATACATCAATTCCAGAGCTTGGGTATCCTGCTTGTGCAGCACAAACTGCATTGCCAGCGCCATCAGATGTTCTGCATCATGGGCGGCTGACGCAGGGATTATTTCCAGAGCATCTAGGATAGCACGCCGATAAAAATCAGCATCCTTCGCTAATTCGATGACCTCAAATAAATATACTGCGCGAAATCCTTCCACATACATGCCACTACCGGTATTTTTCAAACAACAGCGCAAAATCGCATCACGGTAAGGCGCAGCATCATGCCTCTGCAAATGCAATATTGCCCTACCTAATCCGCGACTCAAAACGCGCTCAAATTCTGTAATTTCCAGATGTCCACCCTCCCCTCAAATCAGCGCGAATACCCGCCTGCGAAAGTGTCAATCATCAGCCGCACATCGTCGCCCAATGGATATAAAATCGGGCAAGTTGCGCCAGATGCCACATATTCGCGCACTTTTGCCTTCACTTCTTCGGGCGTGCCAGAAGCAGTAATCATTTGCACGACATCATCCGGCACTAATTTCATCGCTTCTTCGATTTGTTCTTCGGTGGCGGGCCACGTCAGCACTTGCCCGATTTCATCCAGCAAATCTTGGCTGACACCGCTGGCTTTCATGATATGCGGCTGCTGCCCCAAATATTGCGTAACCAGTTTCCGCGCCCCATCCAGTGCTTTTTTGCGGTCACTATCCACCGAACACACCACAAGCTGCGGACGGTCAATATCCAGCACGCTGCGCCCAGAAAGTTTCGCGCCGATTTCTAGCTGTTCCAACGCCATCTCGTTATATTTGGGCGAGACCAGATAATTCAACACAACACCATCAGCGATTTCGCCCGTGAGCGCCATCATCTTAGGACCCGTTGCCCCAATATAAATCGGCACATTGCGCGGTTCTTTGCGCCCATGCACCACATCCAGTTCAACATCATCCAAATGCACAAACTCACCATGAAACGTCACCCGTTCCCGGTTCAGCAAACGGCGTGTGACTTCCACCACTTCACGCATTGCCAGCAGCGGTTTATCACGTTTGATGCCGACTTTCGCGGCTAATGGATCCCACCAAGCGCCAATCCCGCAAATAATCCGGTCTTGCGCCAAATCGTCCAATGTCAAAAAAGTTGCCGCAATCACTGCCGCATTGCGTGTCCAATTGTTAATCACGCCAGAACCAATTTTGATACGGGATGTCGTCGCGGCAAACGCTGCCATCGGCACAATGGCATCACGCACCAAACGGCTTTCGGCTTGCCAAACGGCTTCAAAACCACGCGCTTCGGCATGTTTCACATATTGAATTGCATCCGGTAACGAATGAGCATCCTGCAAATAAAGCGCCACCCGGTCTGCCATAAAATAAAATCCTTTCTATCAAAAAATCAGGTAATCATATCCGGCAAGAATACTTTGAGATGCTCATAAGCGCCGCTAGCAACCAAACGATTGTATTCTTCCAAATCGTGCGGCTCATCAATATCCAGCATGACACGCTCGGATTCGTAGGTTGTGACCAATACCCCCAAGTTATCTGCCGCTTCAATATGCCGCCGGAAACTGCCCACGCCATAGGCATATTCAATGAGTCCCGGTGGGCGCACGAACATCACATTGGTGCCATCGGCATGACGGTCAGTGGATAAGACGACGCAGGTGCCTTCTTCGCTGGCATCCACAATACCATCAATATCCACATGATTGATAAACGGCAAATCTGCCGGAATAATCAAAATTGCCCCGGCACGCCATGCTTGCAAGACACTGGTGGCGCGTTCCAATGCCGGATTTAAATCCGAATAACTACTCTCTTGAATCGTTTTCGCGCCCATCTCGCGGGCAATGCCAATCGCCCGCGTATCACGGCTAATAACCACAACACCCGTGATACGGGGTGAATTAATCGTCACACTCAGCACTTGCAATAACATCATGCGGGCAAATTCAAAGCGTTGTTCAGGTGATAACACATGCGCCAATCGGCTTTTCGCCCGATTTAAGGGTTTGACAGGAATCACTGCCCAAATACTCATACCACGCCCCCTCCCGCTATCCAATCCAGAATCTGCTGTGCCAAACTCACTTTATCAGAATTCGCTTTCATAATTGTATCAAAGCCTATGGATTGCACATTCTTAAGATTTAGCGGATTGTCACGGGTATCATAGACAAAACCGGTTATCAAATCACCATAAAATTCTGCCACTGCCGCCGCCGACACGTCATACCCCAATTCCTGCATGATTTTCGCTGCTGGTCCCTTAATGGCTTGCCCCTGCACAATCGGCGTTAATGCCACTCGCGGAATTACCAGCGATTGGATGAGTTCGCGCATTCCGGCAAGCGCCAGAATGGGCATCAGCGAAAGCCAAGGGTTAGAGGGACCCAATAACAGAATATCGGCTTTTCGTAACGCCTGCACAACATCCGATGTAGGCTGGGCTGAATCGCTGCCATCATAACGCAAGCCAGTTATCTTGGGTTGCCAACGATGTCGCACAAAATATTCTTGGAATTCCAATTCGCCATGTTCTGCCGTTTCCACGATGGTTGCTACTGAATCATCCGTCATGGGTAAAACAGTAGCACCAATACCCATGCGTTGCGCCAACTGTGCAACCACTTGTGTGAGCGTTTGCCCGTGCCGCAGCCAATGGGTTCGCAACAAGTGGGTCGCAATATCTTTATCACCCAACCGAAACCAAGTGTCTTCGCCCAAATTTTTGAGCGTCTCCAGCGTTGTAACGCTATCGCCCGTGATGCCCCACCCATTAATCGGGTCTACTCGCCCCGATAAGGTATAGAGCAGCGTATCAATATCCGGGCAAATTTTTAGCCCATAATGCCAAAAATCATCGGCAGTGTTGACAATGATGGTCAAGCGTTCCGGTGGGACAAGCTGCGCCAAGCCATATGCCAGTTTTGCGCCGCCCACACCCCCTACCATTAGCACAATATTTTGATTTACCGCCACAGCACCCTCGTTTCCAGCGGTTCACGGCTTTTTTCTCGCGTTTGTGCCGGATACCCCAGCGTGATAATGCCTTGCGGTTGCCAATCCTCCGGCAAAGATAAAGCCGATTGCACTACATCCGGGCAGAACAACGGCGCACACATCCAACATGCACCCAAACCCAAACCATGCGCCGCCAATAAGATATTTTGCCCCGCCATCGCGGCACTCTGCACCGCCATCAAATATTCGGGTTGATTACGCCGCACATCCGGGTAAACATCCATATCCACCAGCGTGAGGCAAATCACGATTATCACCGGGGCAAGCGTCAGGCGCTCATAAGACCGCGCTACTTCTTTTTCGATAATCTCTGCCGGAACACAATCGGCAATTAAGTCGGTTTGCAAGCGTGCGCCCATTGCCCGCGCTAATTGGTCTTTCATGTCTGTTTTTTGCAGCACGGCAAAGCGCCAAGGCTGGCGATTATGAGCCGAAGGCGCGTATAAACCGGCTGATAAAATCGCCTCTAGGATAGACTGTGGCACAGCATCGGGCAAATAGCGCCGGATAGACCGCCGCTGTTTGAGTGTATCCAGCAATGAATGTCCATGAATGCTCATGCTCGCATTACCGATATAAATCCATGTGTGCCGGACGATTGATGTCAGTAGCGTGACCATCGCCTTCCGGCAGTTCGAGTCCGCGCAGCAAAATCACGGGGCGACCTTCACCCGCTTCGCCACAGAGCAAATGCGCCGCTGATGCTACCATATCAGCATAGCCTTGAGTTGTAATTTCTAGCTTGCGCCCAAATAAATCGGGGGTGCCGCGTAAATCAGTCACGGCTTGCATTCCAGCAACCCCAATCGCTACACCCACATTGCCCATCCGAAACGGTCTACCATGCGTATCACTGATGACAATCGCCGCAGCAACTCCGGTTTTTTCTTGCAATTCTGACCGAATGTGCCGCGCCGAAGCATCTGGGTCAATAGGGAGCAGCAGAGCGTTTTCATGCGTTTCATCCACATTGGATTGGTCAATGCCTGCCATTGCCGAAACAAAACCAAGGCGATGCTCCACCACTAACACACCTTTTGTTTTGCGCGAGATACCACGACTCTCTTGCAATGCCAATTCCACCAAGCGCGGGTCTTTATGCGTTTCTGTTGCCAACTGCTGCGCGGTTTCCCCCGGTGCAACATCTGCCAAACGCACAAAACGACCCTCTGATTTAGACACAATCTTGGATGAAATAACCAACACATCTCTGGTTTGCAATATCATCGCAGCGCGTTCCACCGCCGCCAAAATCAATTGTGCCAGATTATCGCCGGGCTTAATGAGTGGGATACCCGGCAGCGCAACAGCCGTAAAGGATGGCAATCCTAACATCACGGGTTTTCAACCCCAGTAATCCGAATACCAGCGCCTTTAACCGCGTATTTTTTGTTGATGTAGAGCAAGACGGGCGTTAAAGCCTCAGCAGCCACCGCATTTGCCAAGGGACCAGCATCAATCCCGCGCATACCTGCCGCTTTCACCAACGCGATTGTATCTTCTTTCGCTTCAGCATCATCCCCGCAAACCAAGACATCACAATCTACGGTCAGGTTTAAATCTTTGAGTTTTTCGGCGCTCACATTCTGGAAAGCCGCAACGACCTTAACATCGCTGCCTAAAAGTGCTTGTGCTTCTAAACACGCCGATTTGCCCTCCGGGATATAAACAGTCCGCACCGCAGGGGGTTGGAGTGGCACTGTTAAATCAATCAGCAGTTTACCCGCTAAATGCGGTTTCACAGTTTCTAACGTGGATTTATGGGCGCTATATGGCACACTCAGGACAATGATGCCCGCCGCTTGAACAGCGTCTTCATTTGCCATACCCACTAGATAATCGCCGCCAAGTTCGGCATTCATTTCGACGACAGCAGTTTCGGCTTTTGCCTGTTCGCGTGAGCCGATAATGACTTTATATCCATGCAGCGCCCATCGTTTTGCCAGCGCCGAGCCTTCTTTGCCTGTCCCACCCAATACCGCTACGGATTTAATGAGGGACTCGCCATGATGTTCTGTCAAAATAAAATCCTTGTCCGTATCACTGTTGCTCATTACGATGCATCAGGATTGTATAATATCCTGTGCATAGCGCCTATAGCCTTCCCAGACCTTCGGCGCGAGAGATAATGCTTCTGCGATAATTGCAGTTTCATCCAACGTCAATAATTGGCGGTCACGCATGAGAACATTGCCCTGCACAATCGTTGTCGTTACCATCGAAGCCTCAAACCCAAAAATAATATGCCAAGGCAAATTACCAGCAGTTAAAGGCGTAAATGGTTTGTAGTCCACAAAAATTAAATCTGCTTGTGCGCCGATTTTCAGTTCGCCAATCTGCTGCCCCGGAAAAAATTGTTGCGCCAATTGAGCATTATGCACCAGCGCCATCTTAGCAATATCTGCCCCATTTGCCCGGCGCGGGTCACGATGCGCGACTTTGTGCAGCAGATAAGCATCTTTCCATTCTGCCCACATGTTGTTGCTAAAGCCATCATTCCCCAAACACAGCTTGATTCCCTGCTGCAACATGCCATCAATATCGGCAGCACCCACAGCATTGTTCATGTTAGAGCGTGGCTGATGCGTCACCCACACGCCTTTTTCGTGCAAAATCGCTCTTTCGGCAGCATCTACATGAACACAATGGGCGGCAATAGTTTTATCATTCCAAATGCCATATTCATCAAGCCGCTGCACAACACGCTTGCCACTGCGCCGCAAACTATCGTCTTCGTCAGCTTCATGTTCGGCAACATGCACATGAAAGCCTGCGCCTGTGGGCAAGGCATCAGCACAGGCACGCAGCGCGTCATCATTCAGCGTTAAACTGGCGTGCAAGCCAAATGTGCCAGCAATACGCGAATGGGACTTGGTTTGCTGCATAAAACGCACATTTTCGGCAATGCCCGCGTGCATCTTATCCATGCCATCGCGGTCAGTCACTTCGTAACACAAGCCAGCCCGCAAACCGGATTTTTCGACAACATCGGCAATGACACCCAAACTACCCTCAATAAAATTCGGGCTGGCATGATGGTCTATCAGCGTCGTCGTGCCATGTTTAATCGCATCAATCAGGCAAACCAACGCGCTCATTCGCACACTGTCTTTGTCGAGTGCCTTATCCAAGCACCACCATAAGCGTTGCAAAATCTGCGGGAAATTTTCTGGCGGCGCACCGGGAATTGCCATGCCTCGTGCATATGCCCCATAAAAATGGGTATGAGCGCAAATATTCCCCGGCATGACCAACTTCCCCCGCGCATCCAAAATTTCAGCATCCGGATATTGAGCTTGCAACGTAGAAGTTTTATCTATCGCTTGAATCACGCCATGTTCGATATACAGGGCATGGTCATCTAAAATTTGGGGATTTTCGCCCCCTGTGATAAGGGTCGCGTAGGTAATCAATAAACTCATTTTTTGAGCTTTCTGGTAGAAAATTATAATTCATGCGGAATATTAATCGTTACAGGACCGCCTTTGCTGGCAATTTGCGCCCGAATTTTCGCCAAAATTTCATCTTCGGGAATTGCTGCTTCTAAATACACATCCACGCCCTGCCCGGCTTGGGTGGAAGCGACCACTGTGCCATTTTCGCACAAGATTCGTACTTGGGGCGCATAACCCGTTTCCCGATATTCCGTTGACCAATAGCGTTCTGGACGAACACGGGCATCGCGCAAGGCATGGTAAATCCGGTCTACATAATAATCGGAGGTGCTGTATAAATCCAAAATGTGGCGGGCATGAATAAATCTATCCCAAGTGGTATGCACAAAACTGATGCTGCGCCGCGTGGGGTTGGTAATGGGCGGGATACGCGCCATAATATTTTTGAGGGCAACTTTATAGTAGACATCGTTGGCACGACCATGCTGGCTTTCATGCGGCAAAATATCACGCCGATAAAGCAGTTCAACACCGCTGCGTTCTGCACAATAATAAACGCCCGTCGTATCGCGCCCTTTGGCAGCACTCCCACTCAGGAAAAAAGCGATATATTCGGTATAAACACCGCGTGGCAGTTTATCACGGGGGATACGATACCAGTTTTCATCGAGCAGAAACTGTAAATCGCGTTTGCGATTAATCACCCCCACCAACACGCGGTCATCCGGGTACATCGCCCTGTTTGCCCTTTATATGTCTTACTATGAACGTTGCGCCACCAATTTTTCATCAATCTCAGTTACTAACGCTTGATGATGCAACCACCATTCTGGGTCACGTTGCGCGTCCAATTCTTCGACGGTTTTACCCTGCTGTTCAACCCAAGTGTAATATTTTAGGTTATGCCAGCGTTCCCGATTTTCGGGTGTTCCGGGCGCAATCCAATCGGTGGCTGCCCCGTGAAAAATGCGCTCCAAATACCCTGCTGCCCGAACTTCGGTCAAATCGCCTTCTTTTTCCCGAATCCAGCGCATAACCGAGTGATACCGTTCCAGCGAATCAGTGGCAACCGTCATCACAACATCATCTTTGCCCAGATGATAATATTTAGCGGCTTTAATTGCGCCGATGATATTGCAGATGCCGCTGATACCAAACATCTCGCCATAACATTCGGCTAGCCCGGTGCTGATACCATAATGATTGACCAACGTTTTGCGCCCGGTTTCTTCGGCAAAAACGCGCAGCAGGCGTACACAATCCATATCATCAATGCACATCAGCGCATCCATATTCAGTACATTATGAATCCATGTGACATGCTTATCACCAATGCCTTGTATTTCATGTGAGCCGTAGCCATTGTTATAGAGAGTCGGGCATTGAATCGGTTCTAAGCCAACAATTTTATGTTCGGGGAATAATTGTTTCAGTCTGTCGCCTGCGGCAATCGTTCCAGCACTGCCCATCGCGGAGGTATACGCCGCGACTCTGCCATTACCGATGCCTTTTTCCGCCAATTCTGCGGCTAGTTCGGCAAGGGTATTGCCTGTGACGTGGTAATGAAAGCGATAATTGCCCATGACTTCGAATTGGTTCAAAATGCGGATTTTATCGCCAGAGGCTCGTAGACGATTCACCTCATCATAAATTTCTTTGACATTGCTTTCGCTGCCCGGTGTTTTGATGATACGGGCGCCATAGCTTTCGATGCGTTCAAAACGCTCTTTGCTCATATTTTCCGGCAGCACCACAATCGAATCATACCCCATGCGGCAGCCAATGAACGCGCCACCAATGCCATAATTGCCAGTGGAAGGCCACACCAGTGTATGTTGGTTAGGGTCAACTTCACCGAGTAATTGTTTTTCAATCAAAACGGAATAGGCAGCACCCACTTTATGACTGCCCGATGGAAAACCCATGCCGTAAATCACGACAATATTGGCATCTACGCCCGTAATTTCTTTGGGCAGCACCACATGAAATACCTGATTGCTGCGGTCACGCCACGTCACATTATAAAGATTGATGGGGTCTAACGGATTTTCTTTTAAAGCGGCAACTGCCTGTTGGCGAATTGCCGAGTCAATTTTTGCCGGATGCAGCATTTCCTCAAAGGTGGGTCCCGTAATCATAATGGCGCTTCTTCCCCAAGCGTGCGCGTGTCCTCATCCATCCACTGCTGCTGAAGAACACGAACTTCATTAAATATTTCGTCGCGTTGCCGCGCAATCTGCCGATATTGCTGGAATTCTTCGGGCGCGAATTTGCGCGTATCACCGCCCACATTATCCAACATGGTTTGAATACGGTCATTCAATGCTTCATATTGTTCAACCAATTGTTGGTACTGCGCCGCTTGCTGCAAACTGTCGCTGTTTTCGTTCATCATCCCTATCCATGTTCCTGTCCATCAAAACCAACAGTCATCGCTACTGTATACGGCGGCTTGTTGGTTGGCTCGTGTTGGGCAGGCGGTTGTACAAAACCGCTGGTAGATGCGACCACATACAGCGGACGCCCGCGTGTTTCATCATAAATACGGGCGACATATTGCCCGATAATGAACAAGAAAAACATCTGAAACGAGGAGAGCAGCAGCAGCAGCACAATGGTTGTCGCCTGCCCGCCAAAAAATTCAGCGCCAAATGCCAATCGCAGTATCGAAATGACTATTCCGGCTATCACCGCCATCACGCCCAAAAAACCACTCATATAGACCATGATTTGCAGCGGAAAGAACGAGAAACTGGTAATCGCATCTGCTGCAAAACTGAGCATTTTCTTGAGTGAATATTTGGTTTCGCCTGCTTTGCGTGGTTTGCGAATATACCCAACCCCGGTTTGTTTAAAGCCGACCCAACTGGTCATGCCGCGAATGAAACGGTTATGTTCGCGCATTTGGCGTAACACATTGGCAACCCGTTCATCCATTAACCGGAAATCGCCTGTGTCTAAGGGAATATCCACATCGGTGATGCGATAAATAAAGCGATAAAACACTTTTGCAGTGAATAGTTTAAAAGGGGTTTCGCCTTCACGTTTGGTTCGTATTGCGTAAACGACTTCGTAACTCTCTTTCCATTTGGCGATTAAATCAGCGATAACCTCTGGCGGGTCTTGCAAATCAGTGTCAATCAAGATAACCGCATCGCCCGTCGCATAATCAATTCCGGCGGTAACAGCGACTTGATGCCCAAAATTGCGGGCAAAATTAATCACTTTGACGTGCGAATCTTGTGCTGCCAATGATAACATGGCATCCAACGACCCATCGCGGCTGCCGTCATTCACCATGATAAGTTCCCATTCGGCGTGCGTGTCCTGCATTACTTTACGAACACGCTCGTAAAATTCAGGTAGAACTTTGACTTCGTTATAAACGGGTGCCACGATAGAGTAAACAGGTTTCATAGTAATTCCAGACGGGTAAGCGCATTCCGCACAGACGATAAATTGGGCTGGACTCGTATGCCACCAGAAACCGCCTGCTGCGCCCGTCGTACATCTTTCAGACCATTGCCCGTTAAGAGCAATAACACGCTGTCATCATGTCGGATACGCCCCGATTGTAACGCAGTTTGCGCTCCGGCAAAAGCGGCGGCGGCAGCGGGTTCAGCGAAGACGCCGGTTAAACGGGCAACTTCCGGGATGGCGGCGATAATGGCGCTGTCATCTACGGCAACATATGCGCCATCGGTTTCGCGCACGGCTCGCAGTGCCTTTACGCGGTCACGCGGTAAGCCAGCGGAGATGCTATCAGCAAGGGTTTCGGCGGGCATGGGGGTCATGTCTTGACCAGCGATATGATTTTCCCAAGCATGGACGAGTGCCATACTGCCCGAAGATTGTACACCGATAATGCGCGGAATCCGTTGTATCCAACCGAGTTGCAGCATATCATAAAAACCCTTGTACACGCCGCTGATAATGCTACCATCCCCCACTGATACCACCACCACATCAGGAACATGCCAGTGCAGTTGTTCCGCAATTTCTAATGAGACCGTCTTTTTGCCCTCTGTCGTAAAAGGATTGACACCGGTATTGCGGCAGTACCATCCTTGCTCGATGCAAATTTCCATACACAAATCGAATGCCACATCATAACTGGCTTCGACCAGTATCACGCTTGCACCATAAACCAATAATTGGGCGATTTTTGCTTCTGGCGCGGTGGCAGGCACAAAAATAATTGTTTTCATATCAGGCACAGATGCCGCGATACCTGCTAGTGCCGCCGCCGCATTGCCGGTGCTGGCGGTACTCACAATCTGAATCCCCTGCTCCATTGCCCGCGTAATGACCAAAACGCTGGCACGGTCTTTAAGTGACCCGGTTGGATTGCGCCCCTCGTCCTTGACCCACGCTTTTCGCACACCGAGTCGTTCTGCCAGGCGGGGCGTTTCATAAGTCGGCGTCCAGCCCACTGTCAGCGGCGGTATCGCTGCGTCTGGGGCAACAGGTATCAGTGATTTATATCGCCATACAGAAGTTAATTGACTACGCGAAATCTCATCTCTATCAACCGTATTTTTCAGAGCATCGTAATCATATAAAACATCTAGCGTTCCCGCTTCGCCGCATACGGGACAGGTATACATCACCTCAGGCGGTTGATAGCTTTTTCCACAAATCACACATTTTAGTTCTTGAATCGTTGCCATATCAGGATTTCTCAATCAATGCCTGCAATTCTTCACGCGAATCGGGCAAGCCGTAGAAAAATGAAAATACATTGGTGGGCAATTGCCAAAACTGTTCACAATTTAGTATTGCCTGAAGCACCTCAGCACGCCGCGATGTGATATTATTGTTATCAGATATTTTTCCATATGAAGCATCATAAAACACTGTTTGAGATTGGGATGTGCGATAACCATAGCGGGCATTCATATCGGCAACAAACACTTTATCCATCAACACCTTCACAATTTCGTGAGTCACAAATAAATCAATATTATTTTTTTCAATTATAGTGGCAAGTAATAGAGAAATATCTTCAGTTTGCCTTGCTAAAAAACGAAGCAGTTCAACACGCAAAGGCAGATGTAATTCTGTATCAGTGATTCTGTCAATTAAAAATTGCTGCGCTTCTTTAACATCTTTTTTTTCTAAACCACCGATAGCCAATGCTTGCACCAGCATCCCTTTTGCTGCCTCTATCTGAATAACTATTGAATCTATAGATGCAAAAATATCTTTGAAAAAATTATCTCTATAGATGGTCATTCTTTTTCTTAAATAAGAACTAAGCTGTAAAGATGTCTCCAGTAGCCTTATCACACTTTGAACTATCTGAAATTTGACTTCTAAATGATCTTCCCGATCATAAGTTAAATATATAAATTCAAGGATTTCATCATGAAGGCGACAAAGATATCCCAAAATATTGTATATCTCTTTTCGCAGAAGAGGATTTTTATTTGTAATTAACGAACAATAAATTGTAAAGCCAGCTTCTATATTTTTATAAGTAGAAATTGCAAGATCAGCATAATCAATACTGCAACCTTCACTAATGGCTTCCGTGCTGCTTGCAGCAAGGTATCCAATTAATCTAAGAATTCTTTCTTTGTGATGTATTGAAGGCGAATTAAGAAGTTCAACAAGAAATGGAACAACATAAGGACTTGTTTCATAGAGAGTATCTTGATGATTCACATTATTTGACAATCGACTCAAGGCATCAGAGCTTACATCAGATTCAGATGATGCAATCGCTTTCAATAATTCTGGAACAATATTATTATCTGCTCCTTCCAACTCATTCCACCGAATACTATCTAGTCCTTCCAACATTTATCTTATCCCTCCTTATACTTTAGCCTTCAACGCTGACACAATGCTGTCAAAGTATAGCCCGAGCCTCATCAGCCAAACGGTCTAATACATCGATATCTATCTGATGTATCATTTTAAAACCCACTTTCTTTTTACCAATTATAACAAAACCCGTTGCCAATGTTCAGGATATGTTTGCCCCTTGCCCAATGCTAAACTCGCTGCCGATAGACGGAGCAAAGGAGTAGGTGTGGCAACATTACTAGCAAAAAATATTCACACGCTGGCAACGATGGACGATGCCGGGCGTGAGATGAGCAATGCCGCTATTTTTGTGCGCGATAATGTGATTGAGGCGGTTGGCACATTGGCAGACATGCCCGCCCAAACTGCCGATACTGTGTTGGATTTGTCATGGCATGTGGTCATTCCGGGCTTGGCAAACACCCACCATCACATGTATCAAAGTTTAACCCGTGTTCTAGCGCAGGAGTGTGAATTATTTGATTGGCTGAAAACGCTCTATCCCATTTGGGCGCGTTTACGTAGTGAACATGTTTATATCTCGGCAAAGCTAGCGATGGCTGAATTGATGCTGTCTGGCTGCACAACCTCCAGTGACCATTTATATATTTATCCGAATGATGTCACATTAGAAGATGAAATTCGCGCCGCGCAAGAAATCGGCATTCGCTTTCATGCTGCGCGTGGTTCGATGAGTTTGGGCGAAAGCAAAGGTGGCTTGCCGCCCGATAGCGTTGTCGAAAATGAAGAGGCAATTTTGCGCGACACCCGCCGCCTCATTGAGCAGCATCATGATTCATCGTGCTATGCCATGCTGCGGATTGCCGTTGCGCCTTGTTCGCCCTTCAGCGTGACCCAAGATTTAATGCGCGAATCAGCGACACTTGCCCGCAGTTATGGCGTACATTTGCATACCCACCTCGCTGAAAATGACAAAGACATCGCCTACAGTCTTTCCCAATTTGGGCAGCGCCCCGGCGATTATGCCGAAGCGACAGGATGGGTGGGTGCTGATGTTTGGCATGCCCATTGCGTTCATTTAAATCACGATGAAATCCAATTATTTGCTCATACCCAAACCGGGGTATGCCACTGTCCATCCTCCAATATGCGGCTAGCATCGGGCATTGCGCCGCTGCGGGCAATGCTGGACGCCAAAGTAAAAGTCGGTTTAGGCGTAGATGGTTCTGCTTCCAATGACAGCGGACATTTGTTGACCGAAGCCCGCCAAGCCATGTTGTTACAGCGCTTCGGCGGTAATCCAGCAGCACTTTCCGCACGCGAGGCGCTACGGGTTGCCACTCGCGGCGGTGCAGCGGTTTTGGGACGGGATGACACTGGTATGATCGCGCCCGGCATGGCTGCCGATTTTGTGGCGTATCGCCTAGATAACATCGCCTTTGCCGGGGCGACACATGACCCCATCGCTGCCTTAGTCTTTTGCCAACCGGGGACTGTGGATGTTTCCGTCATCAATGGTAAACTTGTCGTTCAGGATGGCAGATTGCTCACAGTAGACCTGCCTGTGTTAATCGAAAAACACAACCAGTTATCCCGGCAGCTAATCAACGGTGATTAAACATAATGTCGTTTTTACGCATGGGCGTTGCCTGCGCGGTTATCAATGAGCAGGAGCAAGTTCTGCTCTCACAGCGCGGCGATTTAGGCGTTTGGAATTTGCCTTCTGGACGCCTTGATTCGCGTGAACATCTGGCGAATGCAGCCATCCGAGAAGTGCGTGAAGAAACCGGAATTGAAGCGCAAATCGTCCGTCCATTAGGGTTATATTATTATGCTGGGTGGCAGCGTTTAAATGTCTTGTTTCTGGCGCAGCCCAACGGTGGCACGCTCCGACAAAAAACCTATGAAACCCGCGCCAATCAATTTTTTGCTGCCGCCCATTTGCCGGAAAAACTGCTCGATAAACATGCTGTACAAATCGCATTGATACACGGTGAAAGCCTGCATGTTGTCCACACACAAGCAGCCGAAATGCGTCGTCTAAAACGCAAGTTTGCCCTGCGTTGGGTGCAAAACTTGCTGATGGGTCGCCCCGAACCCCGTTATCCCCGTTTCGTCGTGCAAGCTAGTTTAGCCATCCAAAATGACCAAGATGCCATTTTGACGTTGCCGGATAACGATGGACAACGCATTTTGCCCGGCATTACCTGCACCGGTACGGATGCTCCTTGGGAACAAGTGAGCAAATATGTCCGCGATACTTATGATATTTATGAACTCCGACAGGCACATTTGCGATGGTTGGGCTTGTACGAAAATGCATCAGAAAATCGTATAGAATTTATCTTTGCTACCCGCTTGCACATTGAATCGGCACTTGCTGAAAAAGCACTCGCATGGACACCACCGGATAGCACCCGTTGGTGGTACGGTTATAAACCCTATATCGCTCATCTAGCCCAATCTTCTAACGATGTATTGATGCTGCATCACTTACCGGAAAAGGATATGCTATGACACTCGTAGACCGCCTTCGTGTCGCTCGCGGCGAAGTCCCTGCTGATTTGGCACTGCGTAATGCACAATTGGTCAACGTCATCAGTGGTGAAATTTACAAAACCGATATTTTGGTCGCCGAAGGGCAAATTGTCGCGTTGGGCGCAGGGTATGAGGCAAATCATAACCTTGATTTGAACGACAAATATCTTGCGCCCGGTTTTATTGATGCTCATGTCCATATCGAAAGCAGTTTGTGTACGCCGCCGGAATTTGCGCGGGCAGTGCTGCCGCATGGTGTTACCACAGTCATGACTGACCCACACGAAATCGCCAATGTGTTGGGCTTAGAAGGCATCCGCTTTATGTTGGAACGGGCAAAATTTGGACCCCTCAACATTTTTGTGATGGTATCTAGCTGTGTTCCGGCAACCCACATGGAGACCAGTGGCGCTGTTTTAGAGGCAGAAGATTTGCAGGGCTTGTTGAACAGCCGTTGGGTGCCGGGTTTGGCAGAAGTCATGAATTACCCCGGCGTGATATATGGCGATGAAGGCATGTTGGATAAACTTGATTTATTCAAAAATTACGTCGTAGATGGTCACTGCCCCGGTTTGCGCGGCAAATTGCTGAATGCTTATGTTAGTGCTGGCATTCAGAGTGAACATGAATGCACTACTGTTGAAGAAGCACAGGAAAAATTGCGCTTGGGCATGACCATTTTTATCCGCGAAGGCACGACCACCCGCAACCTGAAACCCCTACTGCCTTTAATCACCGCCCACAATCATCACCACATTTGTTTCTGTACCGATGACCGCATTCCCGCCA
>JALHOR010000042.1 GCA_022842885.1 Anaerolineae bacterium | reverse complement strand
GCTTTATCCGATTGGACACCGCCACAAAAACTCAACGATTTTCTGGCGCAGGGTGCGCCGCCTGTATTTATTGGTTTTGGTAGTATGCCCATCCCCAATCCGCCACGAATGGCACGCTACATCAGCGAGGCATTACGGCAAGCCAATTTGCGGGGAGTGCTGCAAGCCGGCTGGGGCGGGCTGGATTACGAAGATGACCACCTCATCACTATTGGCGACGCACCACACGATTGGCTATTTCCGCGCATGTCCGCGATTGTGCATCATGGTGGTTCTGGCACCACCCAGAGCGCCCTCATGGCAGGCAAGCCCGCGTTGATTGTGCCATTTTCGGCTGACCAACCGTTTTGGGGACGGCGCATTGCTGAACTGGGGGTTGGCGTGCCACCTATCAAACCGCGAAGAATCACACCGGAGCGTTTGGCAGCAGCATTGCGTATTCTGACGCAAGACAGGGCGATGCGCCAACGTGCCGCTGAAGTTGGTGCGTTGCTTCGTGCCGAAAATGGACTTGCGACAACTTGTGACCTTGTGGAACGATATATCCATTAAGGTGCGATATGCTTTTTACCCATTTTGATTTTTGGAACACGAGAGGGCAGCCTAATGGACGAATATTTGAGCGATGATACTTTCGCGTTTATCATTCACCCGATTACCATTCGCAAAGATGTGAATCGCAAATTCCCGCCGCTTGGCACTATCCTCCCTGAACCCGTGATTCATTTTGCATCACAATTTTTCCCGCCGCTGTATATCTCGGAAATCACGGGCGTAGCATCGCAAGCGACCGGCAAGCAAATTAAGGGCTGGTTCTTGGCAGTGCCATTCACCCCACAAACCATGCTGCGGCTGCCCGTAGAACGTGCCTATAACAAAATTGTGGCAACGGGCAAAAAAGCCGAAAAATTAGGCGCAAAAATGCTCGGTCTTGGTGCGTATACCAGCGTCGTCGGGGATGCTGGGGTGACGATTGCCCAACGACTCGATATTCCGGTGACAACAGGGGATAGTTATACGGTGGCGGTGGCGATTGAGGCGCTCTACGAAGCGGCACGACAAATGCGAATGCATGTGCCGGATACAACCGTGGCGGTAGTCGGTGCAACGGGCGCGATTGGCAAAGCCTGCGCCCGCATGTTGGCGAAGAAAAGCGGCAAATTGATTCTCGTGGGCAAGCGCCCAGATGCTCTCAACGAAGTGCGGGCATTATGCGAAGGGCAAGCAGCACAGGTCATCGCCTCAACAGATATTAACCTGATTTATGAAGCTGACTTGGTGCTGACTGTGACCAGTGCCGTTGAAGCCATCATCGAACCACAGCATTTAAAGCCCGGCGCAGTTGTGTTGGATGTGGCGCGTCCACGCGATGTTTCGATTAAGGTGGCACAACAGCGTGACGATGTGTTGGTCATCGAAGGCGGCATGGTGGAAACGCCCGGTGCGAATGTAGATTTTCATTTTAATTTTGGTTTTCCGCCGCGCAAAGTCTTTGCCTGCATGGCAGAAACCATGACGTTGGCGCTGGAAGGCATCTATGAAGATTACACCCTAGGGCGCGATTTAGAAACTGAGCGCATCGAACAGATTAGCCAATTGGCACACAAACATGGCTTTCGGCTGGCGGGCTTACGCAGTTTTGAATTTGCCGTGACCGAAGACAAAATTAATACCGTATTGGAACGTGCGACCCAAAAGCGCAAAACATGGTCGCCAGTGTTGGGATAGTTAAAAGTAGCAAGTTAAAAGCCTGTAAGATAGGAAAAGATCGCCAGTTTACGTCGAAAGATGTATAATATTTCTAGTAAATATGTGATGCACAAGAGGCATTATGTCAGAGGCGACTGAGAAAAGACGTTTACTCCTAGAACAATTGAATGATGTCGTTGTACATTTACTAGACATTTACAAAGGTATGCCTAATCCAGACATTATGGTTTATGAACTTTGGACAGCCAAAGACGTTTTATCTCACTTGACATTTTGGCATGAAAGTTTTGCTCGAAATGTGAGTGATCTTGCACAGGATATTAAACCCACACCTCTGAAGGGAAAACTAAGTGATCTTAACCAAGCTGGTGTGGATGCGATGAAAACTTACTCATTGGAAGTAATCATGGAACGCTTGGAAATTGCCCAAAAGACTATTTGCAATAACATTTTGAATACCAGAATTGTTTTAATTCCATATAAAAAGGGTTCAAGAGATTATATTCCTGAAGAACATCTGGAGATTGTGATTAATCATATCAGCCAGCATTTACAAGATGTTGTCAAAATATCTCATTCTTGATAGTTGCACCTACTCTTCCTCAATTTACGAACCAACTGTTTTTTTATATAAAGTGCGGAAAAGCCCAGAATGCAAAGATTTAAGATTTTTGTCGGTGCGCTCTGTAGTTAAAAATTACGATACAATCTGTTTTTCTCCGCATTCTTTGCGATTTTGCGGTTCAAAAATTGGCTTTTCGTTCTATTTATGAGAGTGAGATGAGTAAGCCGCATAAAGTATATCGCTATTTTCCGTTTCATTTTGCAGAACGTTTTACGATGTGTGCATGTGAAAAAATAAACTCAATCAGGAGACATTACCATGCCCACACTACCAAATTACACCCAATTTGAAGGTCGCTACTGGGATACGGGCGTTATTCGTAATGCGCTGGATTACCAAGGCGTAAAAGCACCCCACACGGGCGAACCCTATACCGAAGCCATGCTCTTAGGCATCAGCGGCGGCGTTACGTTTGGTTATTTTACCTTTCATTACGAAGGCTACGACCCGCAGGTGAATTTGCTGACGCGCAATACATTTGAGCCGATGGAAACCATTTTTGACCGTTTGGCAATTCCGCGCGAAGTGTTGCAAACCACCAATGCTGATAAAGCCCGCCAAAATCTGATGCAAACGATTGAAGATGGGCAAGTGCCGATTATTTTCCCCGATATGTATCTGATGCCTTATAACGCGCTAGGTTACGATGCTGGCATGTGGGGAACATTGCCCGTGATTTGCTTTGGTTATGAACCCGACAAAAACGAGGCATATATCGCTGACCGGTCTTTTCATCCGCTAACGGTTTCGATAGAAGTGTTAGAGGCTGCCCGCGCCCGCGTCAAAAAAGATAAATATCGGTTATTGATTTTGGAACATCCTGATAATGGGCTGTTGGCAGGGGCAGTGCGGCAGGGCATTCTGGATTGTGTGGCGCTGATGACCGAAAAACCGCCGCGTGGCTCGGACAAAAGCTTTGGGCTGAAAGGGCTGAAAACATGGGCGACGATGCTGGAAAAAGACACCAAAGAAAGTTGGTCGCAGGCGTATCCCACCGGGCGTCCGTTGCTGTCTGTCCTTATCAGTGCCTATACATTTTTAAGCCCGGCATTTGGGAAAACCATGCAAGCCGAGCGCGATGTGTACGCTGAATTTTTGGATGAAGCGGCTAAAGTCTTGAATAACCCGGCATTGGAAAATGTGGCAGTGCGCTATCGGTTGGCAGCGAAAGCATGGGATGGCTTATTATGTGCGCTGCTGCCGGAAGTTGTGCCGTTGTTCAAAGAAACCAAATTGATGATAGACATCAAAGCCGAGGAGTTTATTGAAAAAGGCGCTACCTCGCGGGACGATTTGGGCAAGTATGAGAAAAAATTGACTGAACTCAAAAAACAGGCAGAGACCGACTTCCCATTGAATGCTGCTGAAATTGCCGACTTGCGCGATGAAATCCGGCGGCATGTGTTACTGGTGCATGATACCGAAGCTGAAGCAGTGATGGCGCTCAAAACAGCGATAGCGTAGCCATTATTTTTGAATAGGGGGCGTCCGATGTGTCGCCCCAAAAATCGACTCTCAAGTTCAAAACGAGTAATTTTCTGTAGGGTCGAGGCATGCCTCGACCCTACAACAACATATTTTTCACCCAATCTGGACATGAGCCAAAAATCGAAACTATCTCAAAGTAGTGGCTTGATTCGCTCATTTCTCGCATATACTGAGGATATACGGTTGCGTAGCTCAGTGTTCGGCAGAGCGCCAGCAAAAGTTACAAGCTGGAGGATGCTCCCCCAGGCACATGCGTAAGGGAGACCCCGTTGGGGAATTTGCAGAGGCACCGAAAGGCACACCGCCGAGAATTGGTGAAACTCCAGTTCCGTGAAATTCGGTAGGGACGCGCATTTTAACCCAGTGGGATTAGTCGCGGGTTCGAATCCCGCCGCAGCCACACCAAACGGGCAAACACGCCCGTTTTTTATTGGGTCATCCCTAACCGCGCCATAATCTCGGCATCTACGGGATAAATGCGTTCCTTTGGCAAAAATTCTTCCGCTTTGGAATAACGCCCGGCTTTGCGAAGCGCATAGATTTTCTTGACCAGCGGGGTCATATCGCGGATGCCAATAATCCATTCATCCACATACGCCTGAATCAAATGACGGCTAATGCCCACTTGAATTGACCGATGTTCTAATTTGCTACCGCGTATGGAGCGTTCAGGATCCCATTGGATAACGACTTGGGCGGTTTTTATCGCCCGTTCCCAATCTTCTGGGGTCGCGTAAACCTGCTTTTCTGGGGTGCTAAGGACGCCAGCACGAAGCGCCTGTTCCCAACCAGCGCGGGTAATACGAATGCCGAGAACATATTCTTGGTCTGGTTTTTGCCCCCAATGGCTGCGCGACATCATCCACAAAAATGATGGTTTTATCCATGTCATGCGATTTAGCGAAAAAGGTGGCTGAAATTTGCCTGTTTCGATAGCCGGTAGGGCAATCGCCGCATTATAGGCTTGGTAGACCACAATGCTTTTTTCGTCATAATCAGCACGGATTTCATATAACTTAGCCATAAGTTGCTCTTTGTGAAATAAAAAAGACGCCCTAGAGCGCCCTTTTTTGTCGTTGTTAAGCAGTGCGATTAATGATTGTTGCCGTTGGCGTTATTTTGGCGTCGGCGGCGTCCGTTGCCTTGTACGACCAACCCCATCTCGCGGTCACGCCGATTGCTAAGGAAGTTCTCTTTCGCTTCGATTTGTCCAATGAGCGAATCGAGCGATTCTTCCAAAATTTCCAGCGTCAGTTCATTGCTATGCTGGTATGCCGCAATGGTGAGCGCATACAACGCCACTTCGCGGATAAACGCCCCCGGACGATTCAACAGTTCCGGCACAATCTCGCGGTATTCATCGCGCCATGCTTTGCCCAAGTATTGGCGCAGCATCTTTTCGGCGTCCGCTTCGCTGGTCATTTCCGGGATGATGAAAATGCGGTCTAAGCGTCCCGGACGTTTCATCACGCGGTTATCAATTTTTTCTGGATAATTGGTCGTCGCAATCAGCATTGTGCCATGCGGGTTCATGGGTGTTTCCGAACCATCCAGCACATTGAGCATCTGCGCTCGCGTTTCTTCGTGCATATAGGTATCAAGTTCTTCTACCAGCACAATCGTGGCTTTGTCCGAATTAGACGCGACTTCCAACGCCCGATGAATTTTCCAAAATTCCGACCCGGCGATGCTCGACCCAGACACATAAATCACGAAGAGTCCCTTTTTCAGCGCCCGGTTCGCCAATGCCGAACAGAGCATGGTTTTTCCCGTTCCCGGCACGCCCGCCAGCAAAATTTTACGGAAGGGCTTCAGGTTCAATTCTTGGTAAATTGTCGCGCCTTTTTCAAAGAACGAGTCCACATCATTAATGATGCTGGTTTTCAAATCGGGCGGCAGATGAATATCATCCAGCGTAATCGTCGTTTTGAGCGAGCGATGCACCCCGCCAATCACAAACACTTCGCGCTGATATGCCATGCCCGTACTTTGGATGCGCTCACATTCATCTTCAAACGTAATCCAGTGTGTCGCATATTTCGTTGGGAAGCACACCATCACCAAATCATTGTGATGTTCGTTCCAAGTGGAGACTAACAATACTTCAAACGTTTCATTGGTATCGGGATGGGCGAACATAAACCGCAGTGCGCCAATAAACCGCCCGGCTTTCTTATCTTGGAACAACGTAATGGGGGTAATCAAGTCGCAAGCGGCTTGTTCATACCCGCTGTAAACCCACCCATCGCCCACCGCGTACTGCGCTGGTATATAATGGAGCGTTTCCAGATTGCTGCACGCTGACGATGCAAACGTAATCGTCATATCCTGTTTTTGCGTTGGAATATAGGTGCGCTGAAGCCATTGACCCACTTGTTCGTAAACACGGTGCGGATTAAACATACTTCTCCCTTTACAACATCGCCATTTGAACTCTAAAAATCTCTCTAAAACCATTGTGACATAAATCGTGCCACACTGTCAAGCGGACTAGAACAAATGTCAGAGGATTTTGAGAAAAAATACAGACCCCGACGCATCCCTTTCTATTTATTGTCATAGAAAATGGATTTTTCGCCACTCCCCGAAAAATGGGGGAATTTGGTGCCGCCACTCGCATCACAGTGGCGGTAGAGAGGTCAGCTATTAAAGGTGATTTCTTCTTCCAAATCACCCGCGAAACCGTTGCGGCGTTTTCCTCGTTTTTTACTCGGCGAAAGTCCCATATTGCCTTTTTTGTGTGCCGTCAGGAAATCTTCTTTGGCTTCGATTTGTTCTTCCAGCATCTCCAGCGAATTTTGCAAGATATGCAGCGGCAAATGGTCGAAGTCTTGGTAAGCGGCGGCGGTTAGGGCATACAACGCCACTTCGCGGATAAACGCGCCGGGCTTGCCGACTAAAGCCGGGACAATCTCGCGGTGTTCATCGTGCCAATCGTCGCCCAAATAATTCCGCAGCATTTTTTCCGCATCGGCTTCGCTTTTCATCTCTGGAATGATAAAAATGCGGTCTAAACGTCCGGGGCGTTTTAGCACACGGTCATCAATATTTTCGGGATGATTCGTCGTGGCAATCATCAACGTGCCGAAATTATTCTGGGGCGATTCCGAGCCATCCAAGACATTCAACAGTTGTGCCTTCGAATCATCTTCTAAGTAAGCATCCAATTCTTCGACGATGACGATGGTCGGTGCTTCGCTGCTGGCTGCCATATCCAGCGCATCATGAATCTTCCAGAACTTCGCGCCGAATTTGTTTGACCCCGACACATACACCACAAAATAGCCTTGTTCTTGCCCCCAGCGTGCCAATGCCGAACATAACATTGTTTTGCCAGTGCCGGGGACGCCCGCAAATAACAATTTACGAAACGGCTTGATGTTCAACCGCTGATAGATATTCACACCTTTTTTGAAGAACGAATCCACATCTTTGAGGATGTCTTCTTTTAAGCCGGGTGGCAGATAAATATCATCCCAACGAATGCCAGCATCAAATGTCGCTTCTGTGCCACCGATCACATAGACTTTGCCGCGAAACGGAATGGCAGAATTGGCAATGCGCGAACATTCTTTTTCAAACTTTAGCCAGTGCTGCAAATGTTTGGTTGGCACACAGGCAATCGCCAGCATGGTACTGTTGACATCTTCATCATCAATCCATGCAGACACCAATAACACTTCAAACGCGCTTTCCGGGCTATCGGCATCAGGTTCAAATCGGAACAATAGTGCGCCCGTGCGATAGGTCGGTTTATCATCAAAATACGTGATAAAAGACGAAATAATCTCGCAAGGATGTTCGGTATATTGGGCATAATGCAGCCCTTCGCCCGCTGCAAAGGTTGGCGTGATATAACTGAGGGCGGTCAAATTGCAACATGCCGAAGGCGATAGTACCAGAATACGGGCATCGCTTTGATGCGGCATGTATGTTTGTTCAATCCATTGGCAAATATGCTCATGAATGGATTCTTTGCCTGCTGGCATAAAGGTCTCCCAATCGGAATGTGTTCATCTATTTATATTACGCTAAACAAAACCCGCTGTGAACCCCGCTGGAATGGGGGGTGACAAATGGCTGTTGAATGGTTAGTCTCTTAAAACCAACGCTACCGATTTTATGCAGTTTCAATGATTCTGGTGTATAGTTAAAAGCATGAACAATGGTGGCTAACCAGACATTATCCCCTGATAGAGCGAGGGTTCTCATGAGCAAAGGTCGTATTCTGGTAGTTGAAGATGAGGTAGACATCTCCAACATGCTAAAAATCTATTTCGGCGCTCAGGGCTATACCGTCGAAGTAGCAGGTCGCGGTGGCGATGCCCTAACAGCGACGAAAAAACAACTGCCGAGTCTGATTGTGTTGGATATTAATCTGCCCGATATGAGTGGTTATGATGTGTGCCGATCTTTGCGGACGACGACGCGGACGCGCCATATTCCGATTATTTTTCTGACACAAAAAGATGACCGCAGCGACAAAATTATCGGGTTGGAATTGGGCGCGGATGATTATGTGACCAAACCTTTTGATATTGAAGAATTGAAACTGCGCGTACAGAACGCTATCACCGCGGCTGACCGCGTGGCGAAGATTGACCCCATCTCCAATTTGCCCACAGGCAGCTTGATAGAAGAACATTTGCGTGGGTTGATGCGCGGGAATAAAGATTGGGTCTATATTGATGTGAAATTGATGTTTTTTGATATGTTTGCCGAAGTCTATGGCTGGGCGGCGGCTGATGAAGTGATTCGGTTTACGGCGTTGTTATTGGGTGAAATGGTCGAGCAAGTGGGAACGCCCGATGATTATATTGGGCATCCGGGGCGCGATAATTTTGTCGTCATTACCCATGCTGCTGATTCAGGACGGTTGATAGACCGCCTAAAAGACCGCTTCGCCAGCGATGTGAAACAGCATTATTCGTTTATTGACCGTGAACGCGGCTATATGCTGGTGCCGGGCGCAGGCGGTGAGGCGCAAGTGGAATTGATGTCGATGGCGACTGGCACAGTTTCTACGCGCACCCATCAATTTTCGGATATTCGGGAAATTACGGAACTGGCGGCAGAAGACCGCCGGCGTGGTTCAGGTGGTGGAACAGGGCGGCAGGATACGGATGCCAGTATTCTAACGTCTTGGTAGAGCAATGAGTAGTTTTTGGACAGCACAGTGCCGTCCATCGCCTTCAGTCAAAGATAAGGGTTAAGTGGTCTAAGGTATACAGGCGCATGAGTGGTCTTGCTATTGCGGCAATTTTGATTGGTGTGTTGACGTTGGCGGGGCTGTGGGTGTGGTTGGCATTAAAACGCAATATGCCCCAAGAGTTGGCGGAACTATCTACCGGGCTGCAAGTTGCCAACGGGGCGGACAATGCTTCCGCGATGATTGTGGCAACGCCCTTTGGTCGGGTGATTCATCTTAATGACCGCGCTCGCCAATGGTTAGATATTCAGCAAGAAACCCCTGATTTAGTCCAGATTGAACGTTTGGTGCAGCCCCGCGATAATTTTCTCAATTTGTTCGCGGGCGAAACCCAGACCTCATTCCAATTTCATCATCGTTGGGTAGAAGCAACCTCGCATTTTGTGCCGGGTGCCACCGATGCCCGCATGGTGATTGTCATGCGCGAACTATCGGGGGCAGCACCGGGTGATGACCGCGTGCTGAGTGTGTCACAAGCGATGAATATCATTGCAGAAATTGGCGAAGTGATTGATGCCAGCATGGGCATGGAACAAAATCTGCAATCTATTTTGAACATCGTGCATCGTACCTTGCCTTCTGACGCAGGCGAAATTTGCTTGTGGGATGAGCGCCAAAAATATTTGCGGCAGCGCGGCTGGATTGGCGCTGATACGGAATACCTTTTCGCAGTCTCGGAGAGTGGCGGTGGGTATCAGCTAGGGCAAGGGATCGCTGGGTGGGTAGCGCAGCATCGCCAACCGCTGCTGGTGAACGATGAATTGAGCAGCAGCGTCCAACATTTACTGCTGAATCATGCCTATGGCGCGATTGTGGCAGTGCCATTGGTTTCCAATAGTGACCTTATTGGCACGTTAAGCCTGTTTAGCCGTACCCCCAATCACTATGACCAAGCGGCGCTGGCACTGCTTCAGGCGATTAGCCCAGCAGTTGTGACCGCTGTTCGCAATGCTGACCTGTATGCCCGACAAGAAGACCGCATCAAAGATATTGCGAGTCTTCAAGAAATTGCTGAACATCCCAAATCGGATAAAGATGCGACGCCGATTTATCGCCTATTGAATGAACGCATGGCGAAATTGGTAGACGCCGAAATGTGCGGCGTGTTCTTATACGATGAAGAACGCCAAGCCCTGCTGCCGCAATTACCGTTTTATGGTGTGCCAGATAATTTTGCTGCCCTGTTTATCATTCCGTTGATCGAAGGCAGCATCCAACAGGATATTTGGTTGCGTCAGCCGCATTGGGTATCGGCTGATGTGATGGATGACCCACTGATGGAATCGTTGGGTTTTCAGCAGATTATCAGTACGGTTGGGATTCGCAATACGGTCATGTTCCCGCTGCAAATTGCTGGGGGACGTATCGGCATGGTGGCAATTAGCAACAAACGCCACAAAAGCGGTTTTACACCGAGCGATATGCAAAATCTGCGCGTGTTATCTACCCAAGCGGCATTGGTGGTGGAAAATGTGCGTTTGTATCAGCGCGAGCGCATGATTGATACTGAACTCATTGGCTTGCAAGAGATGACTCATGCCATCGGTGCGTTGAGTCATGAAGGCGAATTCTACGCGGAAATTACTGAGCGTATCGCCCGTTTAACGGGCAGTACTATGTGCGGTATTTTGTCGTATGACAACAAAAATCGGCAGTTAGTCGCACAGTTGCCATTTTATGGCATTGATGCGGCGTTGGTGAAGGATTATGTCGTCGCGCTGACGCCCGGTTCAGTGACGGACGAATTATGGACAGAAGTTGATTTTTGGTATAGCAATCGCATTGCGACTGACCCATTGGTGTATTATGCCGGATTAGATACGCTGGCAGAAAAAACCGGCGTGCAAAAAACCCTTTTTGTGGCGATGTCAGCAGGTGGGCGGCGGATTGGGGTGGTGCAAGTTTCTAACAAAGTGGATGGCAGCGATTATAACGACAAAGATGCCCGTCTGCTGCAAATCTTCGCTACACAAGCTGCCGCCATTATCGAAAATGCCCGCCTATACCGCGAAGTACGTTTGCGGGCGGAACAGGCAGAAAGTTTGCGGCGGGTCGCGGAGATGTCCAGTTCGGTGTTGACGACGGACGAGACATTCCAACCCGTTTTGGAAGTTATCGCCAAATTTATGGATAGCCCGGCGGTCTTTATCAACATTTTGGATCTGACCACCAACAGTTTAGTATCGCGCCCTCGGTGGGTGTATGGTTTTGAATTGACAGAACCCCTCATCCAAGATTTGGCTATCGGTGGGTATGAGGCAACACCTGCATTATCCAAACGGGCATTTTTCAGCAATGATATTCCGAATGATAAACGGGTGCTGAAGGGCTACCAAAACATTTCCCAACGGTTCGAGGTTCACAGCACTGTTTTAGTGCCGCTGCTTATTGGGGATCGCAGCATGGGCGAATTGGGGGTTGCCAATCGTACCAGCCGTCCTTACGTGCGTGAGGATGTGAGCGCCCTCATCAGTGTTGCCGCCCAAATTGCCGCCGCTGTTGAACGCTTGCTGACCTACGAAGCGACTGGTGAAAATCTTCGCTCTCGTATGGAAGAATTGGATGCCATTGCCCGCGTGAGTAATCAGTTGGCATTAACCGTTGATTTGAATGAAGTGCTGCACCAAATTCAAACTGAAGCAATGAAAGCCACTCGCGCTGATGATAGTACCATTGTGCTGCTGCGCCCATCCGAAACATGGTCATCCCCCACCTCACCCCTGATGGAACGACGTTTGGGCGGCAGCGATTCGATGCAGTTTGAATTGGCACAGATTGAACGCGCCGCCGTTGAACGTGGTACCGAAGCGGTGATGATTGTTGATTACCAAGAAAGTAACCTTAAGCCGGTGCCAGCCTATGCCCGGTCAGCGGTTGCCGCCGCTATCGTGTATTCCAATCGGGTCATTGGCGTGGTGCATGTATACCATCATCAACCGCGCCATTTTGGTGACCGGGCTACGGGCTTTTTGGTGACACTTAGCGCCAAAGCCTCGCTTGCTTACCAAAACGCCGAATTTTATCGGCAGCAATCGGAGCGCGGACAGCGCCTGAGCCAGCGTGTAGACCAACTGAACCGTATCTTTGAATTGGGGCAGATGCTCCAAACCAATACGGATACCCCCGCTATCATGGAAGCAACTGCCTACAGCGTCCAGCAAAGTGTGGGTTTTGATACGGTATTGATGCTGCTGACCGATGAAAAAGAAAGTCTGCTGCGGCGGGTTGCCCATGCCGGGATGCCGCTGGATGTTTTTTCCAATACCAAGGACGATACAATGCCCTTGGATGTTTTGGAAAAATTGCTGCAAGCCGATTATCGCAACAACGAAAGTTATTTCTTCCCTATCGAAGAGATTGAACGTTGGTATCTACCCGGTATCCAAGCGTTAAGTACCTCTTATGTGGGCAATCGCAGCGTGTTGGCAACAACCAAATCTGATTGGCACGAAGGCGACATGCTGATTGTCCGTATGATGGGACGCCGGGGTAACTTATTAGGGCTGATGGCATTAGATCGTCCTTATAACAATCGCCGTCCTGACCGCCAAACGATGGAAGTGCTGGAAATCTTCGCGCATCAATCGGCAAACATGCTGGAAAATACGCGCCTGTTTAGCGATAGCCAGCGCAATGCTGCCCAAGAAGCGCGTTTGAACGAGATGATTAATGCCATTGCCAGCACGCAGGATTTATCAGAAATTGCCTCCATTATCGCCCACGAATTACATTCGTTGCTGCCGCTGCATCGCCTGACTTTAGTGTTGGCTGGCAGCGATGAATCGCAATCGTTTGATTATCTCAAAGTTAATGTTACCGACGGCGATATTCAGGTGAGCCGCGAACAACGGCGCACGTTGGAACGCACTGCTTTAGGGCGAACATTTGATGACCAGAAAGAATTTTTGTATGTCGCCAACGATGAGATTGTGCGCCACTACGAAGATTTGAAAGCGTGGTATGCACGGGGTGAAGTCTCCAGTTTGATTTTGCCGCTGATTGCCGGGGGCGAATGCTTGGGGGCGCTGCATATTGGCAGCCATACGGAAAGTTTGGCAGAGCCAGAAACGCGCCAGTTTATCAATCGTCTCGCCCAATTGGTCTCCAGCACGGTACAGACTGCCCGCTTGTTCAACCAAGCCATTAATCTGCGCGTCCTGAATGAATCGGTCGTTGAGTCGATTCAACAAGGGATTGTGGTGTTGGATAGTTCGGGGCGCATCTTCAGCGTGAATCAATATATGCGGCAGCAGTATAGTTGGGATGACCTTGCCCTCAGCCAAGACTTGTTCGCTTATCGCCCCGAAATGTCCGAATTTATCAAAGATGATTTGCGGGCAGTGTTGGAATGGGGCGAACCGCGTGAACGCATTGGGCAAACCTCCACCGGTGCCGATGGTGCTTTGCTCGTCCGCAACTTTTATCTGTATCCACTGCGCTCCAATAATCAGGTGCGCGGGGCAGTGCTGCTTGTCGAAGATGTAACGGAACGGACGCGCCTAGAAGAAGCGATTGAAGCGCGTGCGAATCAATTGGCGGCGCTCACCGAAGTCTCTACGCGCATTACCGCATCGCTGGAACGCAGCGAAGTTTTGGCGCTGGCGCTGGACGAAATGGGCTGGATTATCTCGTTTGAGGTGATGGCAATTTTCCGGCGCAATGGCTCGTTTATGGCGTTGGAAGGCATTACTGGAATGCCCGCTGAAGCGCCCGGAATGCGCGTGCGAATCGCTGATGATGTGCGGGTGCAGCAGTTGGTGGAAGCCCAGCGCGTTATCACCATCCAAAGCGAAGAACCCATGAGTTTTGTCGCTGAGATGAAACCCGCCGTGCCGCTGTATAGCTGGATGGGTGTGCCATTGGTGAATCAAGGGCATGTGGTGGGCATGTTGGTATTGGCACAATCCGAACTGGGGGCATATCAAACGCGCCAAGAGCAGGATGTCGCCTTTACGTTTGCCAGCCAAGTGGCGATTGCCTTGGCAAATGCTGATTTGTTTGAACAAACATTTGAGCGTACCAATGAACTCGGTACTTTGTTAGAAGCCGCCCAAGCCACATCGCTCACCCGTGATGTGAACCAAGTGTTCCGTACCGTGGCTGAACTCATGTTCAGCGCCTTGGACACCGAATATTGCTCCATCATGATTTGGGATGAAGTGGATAACGAATTGGTGGTGGAATTTGCCATTAGTCGTACTGGCAGCACCGAAAATGTAGACCCGCCCGGCATTCGCTACGGCTTGATTGATTATCCGGCACGCCAGCGGGCATTACAACAGCGCGAAGTCGTGGTGATTGTGGATACTGAGCGCCTGAAGTTGGATGAACCCGTTTCCTATATGAGCGAAGTCTTGGAACTACGCGAAGCCGGACGTGCGGCGCGGATGCTCGTGCCATTGGTGGTGCGTGACCAAGCCATTGGCATGATTCAATTGGAGCAGACTGCGGGTGACGACCAAGCTGTGACGCAGCAAAAAGTGCGTTTGGCGCGGGCGTTAGGCACACAGGTCGCCATCGCCATTGAAAATGCGCGTCTTTCCACCGAAACCAGCAAACGCTTTGAAGAACTGTTGACGATTAACGCGCTCTCGCAAGCCATTTCTTCAACGCTGAATCTGGATGACATGCTGCCCGTCATCAAAGAACAGGTGCCGCTGATTACAGGTGCGGAAGAATTGTACTTAGCACTCTACGATGAATTAAGCCAGTTGATTACATTCCCGCTAGGGGTGCGAAAAGGCGGCGAAGAATTCCTCATTCCGGCACGCCCGCTAGGAACGGACGAAGTTTCGTACATCATTCGGCGCAAGCACTCACTCAGTTTGGGGGCAGATTACTTTAGCCCAGATGAACTGCGCCGTAGTATGGGCATCACCAGTGGCGAAGGCGACGCCAAAAGTTACATGGGTGTTCCGGTAAAATCTGGCGACCAAGTGGTCGGCGTATTGGCGGTACGCAATACCCACCGCACCCGCGCTTTTACGCTGAACGATGACCGGATTTTGAGTACCGTTGGCTCGCAATTGGGCGCGGCTATCCAAAATGCCCGTTTATTCGAGCGTGTTTCTAACTTCGCGGCAGAAGCGCAGCAACTTGTGGCGGAACGTACCGAAGAACTCGAAGAAGAACGTGACCGTTTGGACACGCTGTACCAGATTACATCGGAATTGTCGCGCACGCTGGATATGGAAAATCTGCTTGACCGAGCGTTAAGCATGGTGAGTAAAGCCGTTGGCGCAACCGATGGTGTGATTCTGCTTAGTGACCCGGCGACCGATAATCTGTATTGCCGCGCTTGGATTGACCCGCACCGGCTGTACTATCCACAAGGTCCTATGGGTCCCGCACGGCATCCTGCCGAAGGGCTGGCAACATGGCTTATCCAAAACGATGACCTGAATGAACATGTCGTTGTGGTCGAAGATTTGCACCAAGAATCGTATTGGAGCAAAACACGCGCCGGGGCAGAAGATTTACGCAGCGCCTTAGCTGTCGTTCTGGAAAGCAACGAAGACCCGATGGGCGTGATGGTGCTGCTCAGTAATGAACCCTACGCCTTCACGGAAAATCACCTGAAGTTGCTCGTACCAGCAGCGAATCAGGTTGCGGCGTCTATCAACAGCGCCGATTTGTACCAACTCATCCGTGACCAAGCGGAACGGTTAGGGAAATTGCTGCGGACGGAACAAGAAGAATCGCAGAAAAACAGTGCTATTTTGGAATCGATTAACGATGGTGTGATGTTAGCTGATTCGTCCGGCAAGATAATCTTGTTCAACGCTGCCGCAGAACGTATTTTGCAGATGCCGCGTGACCAAGTGATTGGGCAGCATGTCAACAGCTTGGCAGGTGTTTATGGGGCTGCCGCTGTCCGTTGGTTGCAAATGATGGATGAATGGACAGGCGCCCAAGAACGCCCCGACATCACCGATACATCCTATACCACCCAACGATTGGAATTGGGCGATATTGTGGTCAGTACACAGCTTTCCCCGGTGTATATTGGCGATTCGTTCTTGGGGACAGTCTCGGTATTCCGTGATATTACCCGCGATGTGGAGGCAGACCGCGCCAAAGATGCTTTTATCGAAAATGTGTCGCATGAATTCCGCACGCCCCTCACGCCGATTAAAGGTTATATTGATTTGTTGCTGATGGGCGCGGGTGGTGATTTGAGCGATGTTCAAGCGAATTTCTTGGGGACAATCAAGAATAACGTAGACCGCCTGACCATCTTAGTGAACGATGTGTTGAACATCTCCAAATTGTCGCGGCGGGTGCTGTCTATGCAGCGCGTTGATTTACACGATGTGGTGCCATCGGTTGTCGAACATATTGCGGTGCGCCCCGCGAATGCCGAACGCGATATAGAGGTGCATGTGTACGTTGAACCCGGGTTGCCTCGTATCCGCGCTGACCGCGAAAAACTCATGCAGATTATCAATAATCTCGTGGACAATGCCTTTAATTACACCTTACCGGGTGGTAAGATTGACGTATCAGCAACGATGGAAAATAACGGAAAATTTGTTCTCATCAAAATCGCCGATACAGGTGTTGGAATTCCTGAAGATTTCCAAGACAAAGCATGGCGGCGGTTTGAACGGCATCAAGATACCGCGCTGCGGTTGGAAGTCGCCGGGACGGGCTTGGGGCTGCCGTTGGTGAAAGAATTGGTGCAGATGCACAATGGCGAAGTTTGGCTAGAATCAACCGTAGACGTTGGCACAACCTTTTTTGTTCGCTTACCGCTGGAACAGCCCAACTATATCACAGAAACAATGACGGCATTACCCATGAGTACCGAGATCATGCCAGGGGATTAAAATGGCACATATTCTAGTGGCAGAAGATGAACGCGACATCCGTGAATTGATTGCATTTACGTTGACGTTTGCCGGGCATAAAATTACCCAGGCATCCAATGGGGAACAAGCGGTGGAATTGGCGCAGCAGGTGCTGCCCGATTTAATTATGACCGATGTGCGAATGCCTAAAATGACGGGGTATGAAGCGTGCCGCATGTTAAAAACCATTGAGAGCGTCAAAAATATTCCCATCATCATTCTGTCTGCCAAAGGGCAAGATGAAGAAATTGAGACGGGGATGGATGCGGGTGCAGTGGATTATATTTTAAAACCTTTCGCCCCAGACGAACTGACGCGGCGGGTGAACGAAATTTTGGCGAAATTGGGCGTTGCCTAACCACATGAAAGTCGGGGTATCATGAGTGCCATTACCCTGGGTGAAGACCTAGTGCATTATGAGAAGTTGGGGCGCGGGCGTCCCGTCATTTTGATTCATGGCTGGTTGGGGTCATGGCGGTATTGGATTCCGTTGATGCAGCAGCTTCATCTAAAATATAGCGTCTATACGCTCGATTTACCGGGCTTTGGCGATTCGACTAAAAATCGCAACCGCTATACGCTTACGCGCATGGTGGATACGCTGTATGAATTTATGGATAAACTCTCTATCCCCAAAGCGGCTTTTTTGGGGCATGGGTTGGGGGCAATGGTGCTGGTGGAATTTGCCTTGCATAACCCGGATAAAGTCGCTCGTATGTTGTTGAGCAGTTTGCCGTTGTTTGACCCCGGTGATTTGGAAGACCGGGTACCGGCGGGTATTCAAGTGCAGTTGACTAACAATCAGGTGCGCCCAGATGCGCCTACGATTGTCTCTGGTGGGGCAGATAACGATATTACGGATGCCACACTTGCCCGTCGTCCTGCCAACAGTTACCACGAAGCGCCCACGATTGTACGCCCGGTGGATAATATCAATCGGGAAAGATTGTTGGAACGCGCCCGTGAAATGCAAATTGGGCGTCCTAATCCGCTGCTGGATATTTTTAATGAGCGCAATAAAGGGCAATTGCTCGATAAATGCTTCAAACGTAACGAACCAGTCTACGATAAATTAAAGGCAGATGTTGACCGCACGGATGACCTGGTGATGAAAGATACTGCCGTCGGGTTTGATGCGGGCACCATGCTGGATAATATGCGACGCGCCTCCTCCTTAACGCCTTTGGTGGTGGTGCATGGTAACGATGACCCGCTGATGCCGGCGCCGACAGAAGATATTTTGAACTATCTGACGATTGGCAAAGAAGAAGTGCTTGTTCCCATCACGATTCCGGGGGTGCGCCACTTCCCTATGCTGGAACATGAGCCGTTCCCGCGCTTGGCAGGGGATTTCTTGGAAGCTGCCGACATCGCCAAATTGGAAATTCGGGAACGTTGGCGTCGTCGTAGTCGCTAATGCCCATGAAAGCTCTTTTATTTGCGAATGGTGAACCAAACCCCGGTTTGATGGTTCAGCGGGCATTGGATAATGCTGATAATGCCCGCATTATTGCTGCTGATGGCGGCGCAAGAATCGCCCATATCTACGGCTATCGCGTGGATACGGTTATTGGTGATATGGATTCGCTCTCCGATTTAGAATTGCAATTGCTCCAACAATATGGCGCGGCAGTGCATCGCTATCCCCCAGAAAAAAATGAAACAGATTTAGAACTGGCACTCAAATTCGCTGTGGAACAACAGGTCTCTTGGTTACGCATTATTGGCGGCATCGGCGGGCGTTTTGACCAAGTGCTGGGAAATGTTTACTTGCTGGCATTGCCCGAATTACAGGGCGTAGATGCAGGTTTGCTAGCGGGTAATCAAGCGATTTATTTGCTGCGGGCAGGCGAACACCTATTGCAAGGGGCGGTGGGTGATACGGTGTCGTTGCTGCCGATGGGTGGTGATGCTCAGGGTGTCACCACCGATGGATTGCAATATCCGCTGCATCATGAAACCCTGTATTTTGGTCCCGCCCGTGGCATCAGTAATGTGATGTTGTCTGATACCGCGACTGTGGCACTTGATAGCGGCTTATTGTTGGTGGTGCATACGATAGGGCGGGCATGACTGATTTTACCGTTATCAAATGTGATGCTTTTGGCACAGAAGTTTTGCGCTATACAGGCGAAGTTATCTTCGGTGATGATATTTCCGTGTGCATCCGGGCGATTTTCCAGTTTAGCACCCGCGATTTGGGCTATGTTGTCTTAAAACAAGGTGATATTTTTACCGAATGGTTTTATCGTGACCGCTATTATAATGTTTTTCGGGTCGAAGATGTGGATAGCGGCGCATTAAAAGGTTGGTACTGCAATATCACGCGCCCTGCACACATTAGCCACCACGAAGTATCTGCCGATGATTTGGTGTTAGATGTGTTTGTGAAGCCGGATAGAACCACGCTGCTCTTAGATGAAAATGAATTTGCGGCGCTCTCTTTGCCAGAGGCAGAACGCCGCGCTGCTTGGGAAGCAGTGGCTACGATTCAACGGTTGGCGGCAGATTATTTACCGCCGTTTGATGTTTAATCTTTGCCGGGCTGGACAACCATCACCGGTACTTTGACACCATGCAACACTTTTTGAGCGATGCTGCCAAATAAAAATTGGCGGATGCCGCTGCGCCCGTGTGTACTCATGATGACCAAATCCACCCCTTCTTCGTTGATATAATCGCAGATGAGATTTGCCACGCCTTGTCCTTCGATAAATTGCACGCGGCAGTTGATATTTTCCAAACGGAGTTGATTTCGTATGCCCATCAGGTGCTGTTTGATTTGCTCGCGCATCTGCTGAATCTGGTCATCATTGCCGGCAAGGGCAATCTGGTCAGTGTATTCATAAGCAGGTGGGCGAAACACATGCAGCAAAATAATCTCACTGTGGTTATTATGAGCAATATCTACAGCATGAGGAATAGCACTTTGGCTCCACCCAGAGCCATCTATGGGGACAACAATTTTGCGATACCGCCCAGTTTCTTCGGTCATAAAAAACTCCTAGCTTGTATAATGCTTTAGCTATTGGCTTTTAGCTTTTAGCGAAAAGCGTAAAATTATTGATTCATGTTCAGAAAATTTTGAAAAAACTTTTCATTTTGATTTGTTGTGGGTTGCAATCATGCATATTATCGTACTAAAAGCGAATGGCTAACCGCTAAAAGCTATTAGCTATTTATCATTCTAACATTCTTCAGGAGAATTGAGCATATATGTCCGAGAAGGGGGCAGCAACACAGCAAATTCACGCTGTTGTTCATGGGCGCGTGCAAGGGGTGAGTTTCCGGCATTATACAGTTCAAGAGGCATTGCGCCTAAATGTTACGGGTTGGGTGCGGAATGTCTCCGATGGCACAGTGGAAGTTCATGCCGAAGGCACGCGCCAGCAATTGGAAGCGTTTATCGCATGGTTGCATATTGGTTCACCCCATGCCGACGTTGAGGAAGTCACGGTGATATGGGGTGAAGCCAGTGGAAATGATGACGATTTTACGGTGCGCTACAGCCGCTAAACCGGACGGGCATAAATGACCATGCGTTCACAGCCGTCTTCAAACGGTTCTTCGTCTGTGCCGCCAAAAACTTCTGCTACTTCAAATCCAGTGAGTTTGAGCAAGAGGGCGATTTCCGGGTAAAAATAATAGCGTAACACATGCGGCGCAATCAGCCGTTTGACCGTGCCATCGGCAGTCACTTCATCATAAATCCACTGCACGCGCAGCAGTTGTGTTGTTCTATCCAAATAGCTAACCGAATGCAGCATAATCAGATGCCCGGTATCTTCGTCCATAAAAGTGCGATCTAATAGCACAGCATCGCTATCTTGTGTGGCAAAAGTTTCGCCCGCGTTAGGCAAATCAATGACCAATAAACCGTCATCAGCCATCAACCCGCGCAAGTGTTTTAAGAGGGCGATTTGGGTGGCTTGCTCATGAAAATGCATCAGCGCGTTATACGTTAGCAAGATTAGGGCATAGTGTTCACCCGACTTGAATTTGAGAATATCGCCTTCGGTATAGGTGATGTGCTGTTTAAGATGCGGATACGCTTTGAGTTTGGTATCCAAGCGTGCCAACATTGCCCGGTCATTATCCACGCCATGCACGCGATATTCTTCTTGCGCCAAATGGATCAAGACGCGCCCGGTGCCGCAGCCCACATCTAAAATGGGGTCGCCAAATTCTTCGGCAAGTTGGCTGTATAAGTTCAAATCATCGGTGCGGCTGCTGGTTTCGGCATCGTAAAAGCGGGCAATCGTCGTATAAAAAGCAGACATGATGGGTGTGTATCCTGAGTGTAGACAAGAATTAATGATTATTGGCGACGCTGGTTGCGCCGGTTGGCGGCGGCGCAAAATAATGTTGGCGCAAATAATCCAGCATCAACAATGCCAACCGATTGCGCTCATTATGTCCGGCAATCACCAAATGGGCATTATCGCCCATTAAGCCGTGCCAAGGGAGTTCGCTGCTGGTCTGCCAAAAATTGATAAATGGAATTTGATATTCGACTGCCAAACTATACACAATCGCGTTCAGGCGAATGGCTTTTTCTGGGCGATTGCCTTCATACGGATAGGGGTTGTGGGCGAAGGTGCTTATCACCGGAATAACGCCTTGTGCCAGCGCATATTCAATGATGTCACGCAGGGCGCTTTCATATTCGCTGGAATGCAGCACATTCATATCATTCGCGCCAAACATGATGATTGCCACCGCCGGATTAAATTTGCGAATATCACAGGCTAGGGGCGATTCGCCGGGCAAACATTTATTTTTATCTGCCCAGAATGCATCCATCACCGAATATGCCGTAAACCCACTATTGGCAGCTACGCCGCGCTGTGCCATCGTTTCGGCAAAATAGGCGATGCTGGTTTGGATATTGTCATCGTCTAACCAATCATCCTCAACGCCTTCCAGCATTTTACGCTCATCCGTGAGTGGCTCTAAAAAGTGCCGCGATTCGCTGTTGCAATCACCTACCGCGATGACCGCTTGTGGATAACGTCCCATTTGCTGCCCGCGTGCATAAATCTCACGGATATGAGCATCCGGCGTGAGCATGAGGGGGGCGGCATTTAACAACGCCTCGGCTTGTTCGTAGGGCATATCCGAAAGTTTTTGCGGCGTCATCGTCATTGCTGGTGTGCCGGGTGTCGGCGTCAACGTCTTTGATGGTGTAAAAGTCGCTGATGGCATGGGCGTCAATGTGGCAGTTTCCAGTGGTGTGGGCGTGGCGCTCATATACGGCGTATGCGATGGCGTTAATGTCCATGTGGGCGGCAGGGTGGGGCGCTGTGCCACACGCATTACCGTAGGTTGCAGATTGCCCAGCGGGGTGAGTGTGGGCATTTCCACCAATGTGGGCAACGACTCCATCTGGGATTGGGGACGGCACGCCGCTATTCCCAAGAGCAGCAGTATCAGCGGCAATATCCGGCAGCAGCGCATGAAAAACTCGCTCACACTCTATTCACTGTTTTTTTGACGATTGAAAAATTGCTGAACTGCGTGCCAATGGGGTTGTGCCGCCCATAATGGCGCGAATAGGGCATGTTCAGTTTGTAATGCTTGGGCATACGGCTGATGCCACGCAGCTTGCAGCAGATGTTTAATTGAGCGCACCACAGCCGAATCATGGTTGGCAATTTCGTCGGCTAAAGTGAGTGCGGCAGCGAGGGCTTGCCCGGTTGGCGCAATTTGATTTGCTAATCCTAATGCCGATAACTCAGCGGCAGTTAGCACTTGCCCACGCAGCAAAATTTCTAAGGCACGGGCATAACCCACCAAACGACTCAACCGCTGCCCGGCACCCCAACCCGGCGTGAGTGCCATTTTAATTTGCACCAGCCCAAACCGCACATTTTCATCTACCACCCGCATATCGCAGGCGAGGGCAATTTCGCTGCCGCCGCCCAGGGCATAGCCATTAATCGCCGCAATCACTGGCACAGGCAGTTGTTCTAACGCTAACAAAGCATCGCTCATCACTTGGCTGAGATAGTCACCATCGGCTTCACTGACTTTATCTTTGAGTTGGGTTAAATCGCCGCCGCTGGAAAAGGCTTTTTCGCCTGCACCCGTGATAATTACCGCCCGCAACTGCTCATCACCTGCCAATGCCTGAAGCATCCCGGCGAATATCGGCATCATCTCCAAATCGAGCGCATTCAACGCTTGCGGACGATTAAATGTGATGATAGCGACACCATTATCGCGGTGGGTGAGGTGTAATTTATCTGGCATAAGGGTTTAAATCGTGTTGGCTGTTGATATAGGCTCGTCACCGGTTAGATTAGCACATCTGCGATAATTTTTCATGCCTGAACCATGTTCTTACCCGTTGAACTCGCGCCTTGCAATATGGGCGGTACTGTTTATAATTGACCTGTTTAGTACGGATTGCGATTGAAGTGCGCCCAGTTATGGGCGTTGCTATTTTCAAGAGGAATATTACGATGAAAGTCATCCTTTTACAGGACATTTACAAGCAAGGTGTTGCCGGGGAAGTCGTCGAAGTTGCTGATGGCTATGCCCGTAATTTTCTGTTCCCGCGTAAGATGGCGGTACAAGCGACTAAAGCTGCTGTCAAACATCATATTAACCTGCAAAAACAGGTCGAATTACGCCGGGCGCAGTACGAAAACAAACTCAATGATGTCGCGCGTTTGATTAACGGCACGGAATTGTTCTTTGAACGCCGCGCTGCTGCTTCTGGCAAGTTGTTTGGTTCTGTCACCAACCAAGAAATTACCGAAGAACTGGACAAAGTGAAGGGCATTGATATTAATCGCCGTCGTATCAGCCAACAAGGGATTCGTGAAGTTGGGCGGCATCTCGTTAATGTCCGTTTGGGCAGCGAAATTACGCCTGTGCTGTACGTCACGGTCTTACGCGAAGGCGAATTGGTAGAATTTTTGGCGAACCGCGAAAAAGAAAAAGCGGCTAAAGCGGCGGCAGATGCTGCTGCTGCGACGGCGGCTGCCGAAGCCAGTGCTGCGCCCGAAACTGCCGAAGTCACCAGCAATTAGTGGGTATCGCTATTGTGGTGGTGTGTGGCATTCTCCGTTAAAATAGCTCTGCCGACGATGATTCTGTTCGGCAGAGTTTATTCCCCTTAAACTGGTACTTCGCTCATGGATACGCTGGAACTCGGACGCTTTTTACGCGAACACCGCGAAACCAGAGAACTCACGCTGGATGATGCTGTGTCGGCATTGCGTATCCGGCGGGCAATCTTAGAAGCGTTTGAGCAGGGTGATTTTGCGGTTGGCGGTTCCCCAGTGCAGATTCGTGGCTTGCTGCGAAATTATGCCGTATATTTGGGATTAGACCCTGACCAAATTTTGGAATACTACGAAGCGGCTTTGGTGTATCGCCAGCGCGGGCGTGGGTGGCGTCGTCGCCGCCGGATTGAAGAAAAACCACTGGTCGCACCGCGCCGCATCACCGATACACCGCCTGCTATGCCGGCTGTACCGATGGTCACATTGGCAGACCGCCGGGCAGTGCCGCGCCCGTTTCGCAATTTCATGGGTTCTTTTTTGACATTGTTAGCCGGGGTTGGCGCGTTGGGTGTGATTTTATATGTCATTTCGCAAATGTTGGGTGCTGCCAGTGCCGAAGTTGCGCCGCCGACAGCTATCCCTACAGCCACCATTGGCGTGATTGACCCCCTAGCACCCACTGCCACATTTACACCGTCGTGGACGCCGCGCCCGTTTGAACCGACTTCGACGCCTTTGCCCGCGCCCGGTTCGCTGACTGGCGATGTGCGCTTACGCATTGAATTTAGGCAGCGCACTTGGATTCAAGTTGTGGTGGATGATGTGGAGCAGTTTGTAGGTGTCAAAGCGCCGGGCGATGTTGTCGAATATCAAGGGTTGCAAACGATTGGTGTTCGGGCGGCAAATGCGGCGGCATTAAGCATCACTTACAACGGTGCGCCCCAATCGAACTACGGTGAACGTGGGCAACAGGTGGATATTCGTTTTACACCCACAGGCGCAGAAGCTCAAGCAAAACCGATGAGTTTGCCGGATACATCATCATCATTGCTGACGAATAATCCGGCGGTGGTTGGGCAAAGTGCGCCGCTGGATGTGCCGGTTTCCGATACATCGGTTTTGGCGACACCGACCTTGCTCATTGCGCCCACCGATTCATTGCCGACGCTAACGCCGTTTTTGCCGCCGAATGCGACTCAAGCGCCTATTGATGTTACACCGACATTGACGCCGTTTGTCTCGTCTACACCCAATGTCGCTGAACTGCTGCTGACGATAACACTGCCAGCCAATAGCAATTTAGCATCACCCACGCCGATTTTGCCGCCAAGTGGTGCGGCTAATTTGCCTACACCGACGTTAATCGCGCCGCCGGGGGCAACACCTGTCCCCAATAGCCCGACGCCGATTTTGCCGCCGAATGCCAATGCTGCTGCGAATCCTGCCAATAGCACACCCACAGCATTAGCGACGACTGCGCCAACCAGTACCAGCGCGACCATCGTGCTGCCCTTGCAACAAACCCAATCCGGTCTGCCGCCAACCAAAGCAGGCGGTTAAAGTATCGTCAACTTGATTTTGGAATGAGAGTATATGAGCGTTAGAGCCAGTAAACGTCAAGACAAATATTTTCTGCTGAGTTTGGGCTGTTCCAAAAATACAGTAGATTCTGAGAGTATTGCTCAAGTGTTGAATCAAAGTGGGATGCGTGGCGTGACCGCGCCCCAAGATGCTGAAGTGTTAATCGTGAATACCTGCGGTTTTATCAACGCGGCTAAAGAAGAGAGCGTGAATGCTTTGCGCGAATTGGTAGAAACGCGCAAAAAAAATCAGATGGTGATTGCGGCAGGGTGTCTCTCACAACGCTATGGCGCGAATTTGGTGCAGGAAATCCCCGGCTTGGATGGGGTGATTGGCACGCGCCGCTGGATGGATATTTTTGATTTGGTGACGCGCTTACGTGACCGCAAACATCCCGAACCGCTGTATCATCTGCCGGATGAGGCACATGTTGTCGGATTGGATGAACGTGGCGTTTTGCGTGCCAGCGTACAAGGTGCAAGCGCCTATCTTAAAATTGCCGATGGTTGTCGCCGCCCATGTGCGTTTTGTGCCATTCCCAAAATTAAAGGCACGGCTGTCAGCCGTCCGATTGAGTCGATTACCGCAGAGGCAGTGCGCTTGCAAGCCATGGGCGTGAAAGAACTGCTGCTCATCGCTCAGGATACGACTGATTATGGGTATGATTTGGGCTTAAAAGATGGCTTGGCGCATTTGCTAGAAAGCATCGTACAAGCTGCACCGAACATCCCTTGGATTCGTATTATGTACGCTTATCCGGGCTATGTGACTGAAAAATTGATGGAAACAATGGCAACGCACAAGCAAATTCTTCCATATTTGGATATGCCGCTGCAACATGGACACCGCGAGACGCTCAAACGGATGCGCCGTCCGGCTAATATCGAATGGGTCTATAACACGATGGGCAAACTGCGCGAGATGATACCCAATCTGGCAGTACGGACAACCTTCATTGTGGGCTATCCCGGCGAAACCGACGAAGAATTTGCGGGTTTGCTTAAATTCGTGGACGACTTGCAATTTGACCGTGTGGGGGCGTTCCAGTATTCATATGAAATTGGCACACCCAGCGCCACCCAAGCGAATCATGTGGATGATGACATCAAACAAGCCCGGTACGAGCAATTGATGGAATTGCAACAAAACATCAGTCTCAAACGCAATCAGGCGTTGGTGGGCAAAACGCTGGATATTCTGGTAGAAGGGCATGGTGCTGGCGAAGATGAAGATGGCAACGCGACGGGCGATACCATTAGTTTAGGGCGCAGCTACCGCGATGCCCCCGAAATTGATGGGTATGTGCTAGTCGAAGGTGAACTGCCACCGGGTGAAATTGTGCCAGTCCGTATCACGGGCGCAACAACGTATGATTTGATTGCCACTGTCGAAACTTCTGCGCCACAAATCATCACGCCCGGCACCAAATACGGCGCAGGCATGATTCCTATGAGCGATATTTCGTAATTGATAAGGTTTCCGGGAGAATATTCTGCGAAACTTGTTATATAACTATTCATATAGAGTGAATCATTATGCCAATGGATGTTGCATGGTTTTTGCAGGGACGAATTATTCTGATGCGGTCATATGGTCACATCACACATGAAGAATCAGAAACTGCAAATGAACAACTCAAACTATTCTTTGCACAGAAAGAACAAGCGCATATTCATACGATTGTTGATCAGACGGATATGCTATCTTTTCCGATAGGCTTGCGGGCTATGCAAGATTCATTCTCCATGATTAATGATCCGACAGCGGGATGGGTATTGGTATTTGGCAGTAAAAATCAGGTGGCTGATTTCGTCACTTCTATGTTGGCACAAATAGCGAGTCTCAAGTATCGCAAGGTGAGTAACCTTGAGGATGGGATCAATTTTTTGAAACTGGTTGACCCAGAATTAGTGCATCTGCTGGATAAAAAGCAATCTAGCTAATTCTTAGTGCTGCATCCGATAAGTTTCTGAATTTCACATTGTAGGGTTTAGAAACCCTCCCCTATACAAAATTAAAAGATTTACAGGACAAAGCACTGAGCGAATAAATAAAATTCTTTTGGTTCAGATGTTGGTACTGGAGTAAAAAATCCAAAATTTCGTCAAACAGGGTAAGTTGCTGATGGTCTTACCATATCCAATAACTCCATCTACTTATTTTTGTTAATATAAGCCGCTTTTGTACCGCTTTTACCCAATCACATCTTCATCCACATCGTCATCGTTGGCTTCGTCCACGAGTTTCTTTTCTAGAGGTTGCCCACGTTTCATCACGAAGTGGTCTAAATCGCGCACGACATACGCCCCCGGAAAAGCAGAACGCGCCTCACTAATCATCTCATGTTCACGATAGCGGCGCGAAATATGATTGAGCAGCAAGTGTTTTACGCCAGCATCCCGTGCCAAAATCGCCGCTTGATGCGCCGTCATGTGACCAAACATACGCGCCAAATCGCGGTCACGCTCCAAAAATGTCGCTTCGCATACCAGCACATCGGCATCAGTTGCTTGTTCTGCCAGCGAGCGCGTCAGCACAGTATCGCCCGAAAACACAAGCCGCATCCCCGGCACCGGTTCACCGAGTACCATGTCGGGCGTAACGACGCGCCCATCGGCTAAGGTGATACTTTCGCCTTTGACCAATTTCCCGCGTTCAGGTCCGGCAGGTACGCCAAGTTCTTCCGCTTTTTCCACCAAAAACGGATGCCGAGTATGTTCTTGGAACACAAACCCAAAGCACCCTTGCCCGCGATGCAGCACAGGAAAAGCACTAATCGTATAATGTTTACCTTCAAACATCACACCGGGTTCAATTGTATTCAGATGAATGGGTACGCCGGGTTTTTCGTTACGCAGGACAACATCGTAAATCAGCGAATGAATGCGCTCTAAAGCGGGTTTGCCGCCCCAAATGTTAAGTTGTTCAATGCGTTC
Organism: Anaerolineae bacterium; assembly: GCA_022842885.1. Classification (GTDB taxonomy): domain Bacteria; phylum Chloroflexota; class Anaerolineae; order Aggregatilineales; family Phototrophicaceae; genus JALHOR01. Next base: position 13,447 of record JALHOR010000042.1, on the reverse strand, counting down.
CCAACGAGTAAACGTCGAAACTAAGCCGCCGACACCCAGAATATGGTCTAAATGGGCGTGCGTCAGCAAAATATGCGTCAGTTTTTTAAAGCCGATGCCGCTGCGTAAGAGTTGGCGCTGCGTGCCTTCGCCACAATCCACCAAAAAACGCTGCTCGCCTGCCAGTACGACTGCTGCCGAAAGTCCACGATAAATCGAAGGGGCTGCTGAAGAAGTGCCGAGAAAAACAATTTCAAACATGGGTTAGGGTGCCTGAACAACAATCGAATATAAGAACAAACTATTGCCACGCATTGCCGATGCTGAATCAAAGACAGGCAGCCGTATCCCACTCGTGTAACGATAAGCACCTAAGGAGATGAAGTAATTGCCCGGCAGCATGGTTTCGGCTAAGGGAATGGTCGTGAGTTGAATGAAGACATCGCGGCTTCGCAAAGTTGCCGGGTCAACACTGATTAAATCGCGCTGGCGGGCAATCGTTACTGGGTCATTGAGGAGATGATGAAAAAATGTCAAATCGGGCGGAATAACCCCATCAGCCCGCCAATAGGTGATGAGCGTAAATGTCTCGCCGGGCGCATAAGTCGGGCGAAACACTGCCGGGTCGTAACCGAGCCAAGTCACATTTTCCCCTAATCGCACTGGCGGAAACACAAGCTGCGTCTCATTTGGGGTATCTTGAAATTGTGCGGGTGTCGTGGTGGTAAAAGCACCCACTCGCTGCGCCAGCAAGTCCGCAATTTCCATTTCAATGACGGCATTGGGTGGTAAATGGGCTACAGATGTTCCGTTGGAGAGCCATTCTTGGATATAGGGCGATAACTGGTCATATAAGCCGGGTTCGCTCAAAATGACTTGTTGGCGATTGCCGCCATCGGTTAAGACCAAACCCGTCCGGCAATCTGCGCGGCGCAGTAACACATCTTGACGATTCATCATTTGCTGAATCAAATTGGCGCTGGAAAAAACAATGGTGGGTTGTTGCAAGGTGCTATCACATAACACGGTGGGGATGGTATGTGCTGTCAAATCCAGATGGTGCGCCAATTTGCCTTCGTACCCATGATATGCCGTTAGCACATCGTCGCGCTGTGACCAAGCAATACTATCATTGATAAACCAATACACATTAAAGCTAATCAGTGCCAACAATCCCACAGCAAATAACGGGCGGGTATGCGGCGGCGTGTTTTCTACAATCGTCTGAACACCCAAGCCAGCGAACAACACGATTAACGGCAAAATCATCCCAAATGCGAAAAAATTAGGTGATTCAGGTTGTAAAAGTGCTGCTGGCAATAAGAACAAGGTCGCAATCAAAATAATGGCAAAGCGTGGTTGCCGCCAATAACGCAATGTGATTAAAGCGCCAATCAAAACACTAATGGCACTGACCAAATCAATTAAAGGGCGTTCCGGTAAGTTTTGTGCCGGGTTTGTATCGCCGCGTAACCCGATGCCGATTAAGCCATTCACCACCGCGCCGATGATGTTTTCTGGCATGGTCAAAAATTGGTCATTTGCCGCCATATCTGGGCGATTGATGGTGAATAGCAAGATGGGGACACTGATAATCACAATCAGCAGCAGGGCAAAACCAATATAACTTAAGCGTTGCAACGAGTTTCGCAGGCGCAGCAGCACAAATATCGTAAACGTGACCGCAATCAAGAATAATGGCAAACTGACCGAATGCAGATAAAAACTGCCGCCAATCACTACCGCTAATGCCGCGAAAGAGGCTGTTGTCGAAGAATCATCGCGCAAACGCCGCCGATATACAGGATAAGCGCGTGCCAATGCCAATAAACAGGCAGTCACCAGCAACGGGGGCAATGTATCAAGTTGAATGAGGCGGGATAACAAGATAGCAGACATCATCACTGCAAACAATGCCATGGCGGTTAAGCCTGCTAACCGCCCGAACAGCCGCACACCCAGCGTATAAACCAGTGCCACCGTTACCAAACCCAGCCACACCGAGATCAACCGCTGTATCAACATGCCATCGCCAGCGATAGTCGTGGCGACTGTCAGCAGCATCGGATATAACCCTTGCTGAACACCGCTACCGGTTTCATATACGAGGCTGATACGACCCTCTTGAATCACGCGGCTAATACCTAGCGTGGTCATTTCATCGGCATGGAGACCGGGGGGAAGGGTCGTCAACTGCCAGTAGCGCAGGGCAGCCGCCAGCAGCAGAACCACCACTGCCAGAGCATAACTTATCCGATTAGACAAACTGCCCGCTGCCTTTCCGCAGAACTTCTACAAATGGGCTAACCAAGCATGGGTTGGATACAGATGCTGCAATGCCAATTTTAACCATTGGCGTTGTTCGGGGCATAATCCCGGGATACTGATTTGAAAGTCAAAGTTATTTTTTTCTTCTTCGGCAGCCGATGCTTTATATAACAGCACAATATCTGGTGCTAGAATGGGAATGCCACTTTCCGTCTGTAAAAATGCCCACGCCAGTTCACGGGTGATAGAGATATCCCGCCGGAACAAAAAATGCGTCTCATCGGCTTCGTTCAACAAAATTTCGACAAAATCCGGTTGATATTTGGGATTTTTACACCAAATGCTGTGCAGCGGCAGTTCCAAAAATTCACCATCTGCCCAAGACGATAATTGTCCATCGTGAGCAATAGCGGTTGTCCAACCGCGCCGCCGCAAGAACTTTTGCAGGTGTAATTGGTCATGGCGCAATACTGCCACATCCACATCATCATGTGGGCGGGTCGGTTGCCCCAAGAATAAATCCAATGCCCAACCCCCACAAATTGCCCAAGGTCGGTCAAATGTTTGCATCAGCCGGATAACATTTTCCAGTTCAGAGGTCGCCATTGTTACCAAGTCCCTGTCCTGTCCGGCGTCATTATAACCAATGATGATTGCTCCCTGTATCCCCGAAGTGGTTTGAATGTGTGAACCTTAAAACCCCATTTACAAAGCCGTTGCCCACGCGCTAAAGCCCAACACCACCAAGCCTAAAATAGCAATGCCCCAGGTAAGCTGCACTTCGCGCTGGCGCAGTGTTGCCCATTCGGTTACATCCCCTTTGTTTTTTTCCAGCAGCATACTCAGGCGTTCTAGTGCCGGTGCTACCCCATATTGCAGTACCAAGCCCGCCACTGCCATGCACACGATGGCGATGTGTTTCGCCAGCATCACGCGACTCCATTCGTTGTTGAACGTCATGAAGCCTTCATAGTAGGGGTCAGCCGTCATTTGGAATAACCCCGTCACCACCAGCGTGACCAAACTTAGATTGCTATAAGCATAAAATTTTTGGCGCAAATGAGACAGCAGCCGATAAACAGCGGGTTGTTGTTCCAACGTGCGGCGCAGCGCGGGCCACACCAGAATCACCGTAATGAATAACCCACCAATCCATATTGCCGTTGCAATCAGATGAAAGAACAAACTAAGGACAAGCGTCGAGCGTTCCAAGGATTCCCTCTTCTGTTAAATCTGTGCGTTCTGGAATCACATAATCATCACAATATTTTGCCATCCGTACCAATTCGCCAAAGACCGGGCGCGTGAAAAAATTGGGATAGGCGATAGACCACCAATATTCTTCGTTGGTTTCTTTCCAATCGGTATGCGGCAAATAAATGATAGACACTAAACCGACCCATGGCGACCAATGCTCATGAATATAATTCAGGGCTTCGACCATATATTGGGCTTGTTGGTCTTCCGTCACCGCGAACCAGGCATACGCTGGATTTTGGCTATCGACTGTCCAACCCATTTCTAGGATTGCCATTTGGCGGGCAGCATCGTTATATTGCAACATTATTTTACGCAAATCTTCCACGCGGCGGAATGTCGCCCAGCGTCCTCTACCGTCTTTTTCGGCATCGTCAGGTCCATAGCTGGGGGCAGAAAAACCCGGCGCATGGACACCGACCACATCCACATGCTGTTGAAAACCAGCGCGATACATGGCATCCAAATAAATATCATCGCGGTGGGCGCTGTCATCATGGGTGCCGGTGGGCGCTAATCCGGCTGAAATGATTTTGGCTGCCGGGTCAACTTCGCGGATAGCAGTGCTGCACGCTGCTAATAAATTAACATATTCAGTCGCATTCGGCGGTTGATTGCCCCATTCGCGGCTGAGGTTCGGCTCATTCCAAATTTGATAGCCAGAAATGCGCCCGGCATAACGGGTAGCAACGGTGCGGCAGTAATTCGCCCACAATGCCAAATCTTGTGGCGGATAATCGGCTTTTTCCGTATCCGTATCGGTGAGAGTTTCTAACCCTGCTGCCCATGCGGGGACTTGCCCCAGACGTGCAATGATTTTGATGCCGCGCCGCGCTGTTTCTTCTAAAATCCGGTCTGCCTGATGAAACGTCCAAACGCCGGGGTCAGGCTCCATATCGCGCCACGCAAACGTGTGTTTGATATGATTAAACGACATAAAGGTGACCCAATCCAGATGCGTCCCCACATGCCCGGTGTCCCACCATAAAAAGGCTTGAATGCTGTAGGTGAGCGATGGATAGGCGGGATTTTGAATGGCACTGCCTTGGAACGGGTCATCCGGCGGGCGTGTGATGATGAAAATGCCAGCGATAATGCCGCAGCCGATTAACACCGCGACTATTGCCAACCGCCGGAAATGAACAGATGTTTTCATGAATGCTAATCCACCTTATATAAGGTTGTATTGCTGATATGCAAGCAAAAGGGCGCGATGTGTTGCATCGCACCCCCTTGAATGCTGATATAGCGGCTGCTGATACCTTAATTTTGCCCGCTGCGTTCCAGATATGCTGCTTGCCAATCACGGATAGCATCATAAGCAGGACGGAAATTGAAGCCGGGACCAATCAATGAATACACCACATTATCATTGTCTTTGCTCCAGCCAGCGAGGGGCCCATAATTGAAGTTCCAGATGAATGCCAACCACACAAAATCAGATTCTTCCATGAAACTCAGGGCTTCGGTTGTCCACTGTGCCTGTTCTGCTAGCGTATTATCTTGGGCAAATTCAAAGCCGGGCGGATACCCCTCTAATCCTTCGGCAGAGGGCCAACCAAATTCGGTGAGGCATAGTTTTTTATCGCTGCCGGAATTACGAATGCGTTGGGCATAACCTTCCAGCGTGCTTCTAAAACTCCAGCTATGATGCGGATTATCAAAGGGACCCCGGAAAATCGCGGTGGGGTCATTATAGCCCTCGTCGTAACGGCGCAGTGCCGGGAAGTTGATGCCGTTGTGGTGCGCTCCATAACAATCCATATAATTGAGAGCGCCTGCCTGAATTAACTGTTCGGTATACCGGAAATCATCAATAGCGTTGATGCCATTATCTAGCCCGGTGGGGGATAATGCGCCACTGATGATGATGATGCCGGGGTCAACGGCTTTGACAGCGGTGTAAACATCACGTAGCAAAGCAGTATAGTTGAGGGCGCTCAAACCGCGAGTCGAAGTCCATTCGCGGTCAAGATTCATCTCGTTCCAGACTTCAATGGCGTGAATACTGCCCGGATATCGCTCAATCATCTTCAGCACAAAACTCACAAAATCCTGATTATTGGCAGGCGGTCCATGTTCTTCCAGATTCACGCCGGGTTCCCGCGCCCATTTGGGGGCTGCCACAATCGAAGTCATCAATTTGATGTCAAAAAGTTGTGTGGAAGGGACGATTAAATCCATTTTGCTCCAATCGTAAACATCCCGTTCCGGCTCAATGAGTTCCCAACTGACCTGAGTTTTGACCCAACGGAGGTTTAAATCGTTGCCAACTGACCGGAAGTAGCCGTCATTATTTTCTTTGTTAAAGTCCAAACTATGCTGTACCTGAATCCCCACTTGGAAATTCTTGTTATCCACCGGACGCAGAGTAGGTTTAATCGTAGGGGTGGGTGGTTCTGTGGCTGGCAGCGTGGCGGCAGCTTGCGCTTCTACTGTCGCTGGCAGCGTGTTGGTGGGTAGGGCGGTGGGCAATGCTGTATTGGTTGGCAGCGGTGTCACCTGCATCACCACGGCTTGCGCCGGTGCGCCGGGAACAAAGGGCGTGCCAGTATCAGCGTTACCGGGCGGCGTATACGTGAAATAAATTGCCAGAAAAGTGGATAAGCCCACGCTTAAGGTGATGAATGTCCACACGAGGATAAACCCGCGCATTTGGCGTCTTGCCCGCAGGTATTGTTGTCGCGTTACAGTCGTCATAAGGTTACATTGTCCTCTTGTTTATTGTGCATCTAGTCAACATACAGACACCTAACAACCGTGTCTTGTTCCATTTGGGTTTTTTAGCTTTGGCAGCACGGAATTGACTACTCTGCTTATCTTGCCGCTGCTAACGCATCGCACGCCGGACAACCGCCGTCAGGACGAATGATGGCAAATCCTGCCTGCGGGTCAGTATCATAGCGTTGGTAATCAATATTCCAAACAATCATTAGGCGCACTTTGCCACTTTGCGACGAAATAGCGGCGGCTTGCGCCAACCATGCCGCTTGCTGTGCGAGGGTTACATTTTCCGCCCATGCAAAATAGGGGTCAAGGGGCGGGTAGCCCTCCGGCGTCAGATAGCCTAATTCGGTGAAGCACAGTGGTCTTTGCCCACCCACCGCACCTGAATACACATTTAACATGCTTTGGAAATAGCGCGTATAATATTCACCGCGTGGGTCGCCACCCGTTTGACTAGGCGGCACAATGCCTTCATTATAGTGAACACCCAAACAATCCATCCAATTTAAGCCGCCGGCTGCCACCAACTCACGCAAGAAACGGTCATCATTGACGACTTTGCCGGGATAAGCAGCTTCTGCGCCGGTGGGTGCCGGTGCGCCACTAATGACAATGGTATTCGGATTCGCACTTTTTATCGCACCATATGCCATTTGTAACATGCGGGCATAACCGCCACCGCTAATTTGACCTTCGGGCCATTCGCGGTCAAGATTCGGCTCATTCCATACTTCGATAGCATCTGCGCCTGCCGCTGCAATATTGCCGACCCAAGCAGCGTATTCTTGCAAATAACTTTCGCCGCCACCCAATAATTCGATGGGGTTGCCCACTGTGCCAATCAAAATTTTAAAGCCACTGGCATGTGCTGCGCCAATTTGATCGGTTGGCACGGAATTATTGCCGCGATAAAACCGAATTTGGACTTTCATCCAGGTCATGCCTGCTCGCTGCATGGCAACAATGGCTCGCCCACTGGTGGCGCTGGAAACATGCCCGCCGTACTCAAATTGTCCAAGAGCAATGCTGCCACTGCCGGGACGATTCGCTGCGAAACCGCTGCCCGAAGGGGCGGCTTGATTGCTCACCGGGGCAGCACCACCAGCGTTATTATTTGCCACTGCCGGGGCAGTTGGCACGATGGGCGCGTTGGTGGGTGTAGGCGATGGAATCAGTGTGGGAGTTGCTGTTGGTAAGGGTGTGGGTGTTTCTGTTGGGCGGAATTGCGCCACCTGAACGCCCGTCCGCGGACTCTCAATATCTTGCCCATTGCCTTCGACAACCACGTTAATGGCATAATTGCCATCGGGCGCTGCCAAAGTCACGATTAAATCTTCGTTGATGCCCGTGGTTTTTTCGCCAATTAAACCCGCACTGCCTTCAATGCGCCAGCGCAATACCAAATCTGCCGGAGACGGTGCAGCGGGCAAATTGGTGCTATAATCGGCAATGGCACTTAAGACATTATCGGCAATGTCGTCGGATAACAGGTCATAAAAAGCGACCCCGCCCAACGCAAACGGTATGGTGCTATCCATACGAAAACGTAGTGCCGCCCCGGTCGTCAACCAGACACGCGCAAGTAGGCTTTTATCGGTGTTGAGGTAGTCAATATACGGGGTGTTAATCACCGTATCTATGCCTGCCAGTGCATCCATGCCATCCAAATAGGCGCGAAGTTCTGTGCCGGGTTCGATAGAGCCAGTTGCACTAATTTTGGGCGCTTCGATTTGGACATTGCCTAAGCCCGCCAGTCCTTCGTCGTAACCAATCGTGGTGAGGGTATTATCAATTTCGCGAACAGATTGCGCCGATAACCCCAACAGCACTTTATAACGGCTGATTTCGCCTTTTGTCCAGCGTAGCAGTGCCTCAATCGGTTGATTCGTGCCGGGCGTAAACCAGCGCGGATTAATGCCCAAGTTGATTTGCACAAACTCGCTATTCGCGCCAATTGCTCGCCAATCATAGGCACCTGTTTCCCAGATGCCGCTGGTATTTTCGGCGGCTGGCACAACGACGCCTAATAACAAGCCAAAATTTCTCAGGCTGCTATTCAATTCTTGGATGAACAGGCTGAAATTATCGCGTTGTTCTAGCGGTATGCCGCGATAATCTATCCAGACGCCATCAAAACCGCTGCCGCTAGCAATTGCCGTGAGTTCTGCGATGTGTGTCCGGCGTAGGGCAGCATTGCTGAGGATGCTGGTAACTGTTTCAATATCCACAGCGCGGGGGTCGGCAAAATTGCGAATGACGGGCGCGACCATATACGTCGAATTGGTCACAAAACCGGGGGCTAAACTGCCTGTGATTTTGCCGTTTAAAGTCGGTTGCAAGCCCGCTGGCGCAACCATCGTCGTCACTTGGGCGACTTCCGGCGTCAGAATGCGGGTCACATCATATGCCAGCAAAACATGCGCTGAGAGGGGCGGCGCAGCCTGAAACACTGCCACCGCATCCGGCATCGTATCCGTGATAACTTCTAAGCGATTGCCGACGGGCTGGGCAGGCAAAAAGTGCCAGCGTCCACCTGTTTCGCTGCTATACCACCCATACACATCCAACACATCGGCGTTGATTCCGGCAGGTTGTGCCAAACTCAGTATCAAAGTTCCCGGCACATCGTCTTGGTTGGTCTTGAGCGTATAGAGGGGGGTTTGAAGCGCCAATTCTTGCGGTAAGCTGCTGCGGGCGGCAGTCAGCCAAGGGGCATTTTCGGCTGTACCAGCATCAAAAATTTGCCGAGCGATGCTGCCGGGCTGTACCCCAAAATCCTCGCTGACGAAATTTTCAGCGGCAGCAATTTGCAACCCATTATCTTCCGTCGCAACGGTATCACCCGGTTGCGCGAGGATAGTGTATTCTTCACCAAATAAACGATTGTATAAATCAAATGGCGGTAAAAATAAACCGGCTACCACTAACAATATCACCAGACAAAATGTGATAACGGCGCTTAACCAGCAGCCAGAGTTATTATTTTTGCGTGTAGGATAGGCTGGATAAGTCATAAAATCATCGTTCCAAAATGGACAAGGTTCAGGTTGCAAGCATTGGGGGAACGTCAACTAATAGGGTATACCCCTCAAAATTCATGGCTCATGTTCAGATTGCGTGAAAAGTGCCTATTTGTTGTAGGGACACAGCATACCGTGTCCCTACGGAAAATCACTCATCTTGAACTTGAGCGTTGAAATAACTTCGCGGCTTAACTACCCAAAGCCGCACATGCCGGGCAGCTACCATCGGGACGAATAATCGCATAGCCTGCCATAGGGTCGCTGCCAAATGCCGTAAAATCAACATTCCAGACAATTAACAGGCGTACCCGTCCGCTGCCACGAGCGATATTCACCGCTTCATCCAGCCATTGGGCTTGCTGCCCAACACTCGTGCCACCTGCCCAACCGAAATCGCCGGGTAGTGACCCCAAGCCTTCCGGCGAGAGATAGCCTAATTCGGTGAAGCACAACGGTCTTGAGCCTAACGCGCCCAAATAGGCATTCACCATACCCGGATAATAGCGCGTGTAATGCCCGCCACGGGGGTCGCCGCTGGCTTGCGTGGGCGAAATAATGCCTTCGTTATAGTGAACGCCCAAACAATCCATATAGTTGGCTGCACCCGCCGCTGCCATGCCACTGATATAGGGTGCATCATCGCAGCCATTGGCATTGCATCCACCAAAAAAGCCAGTCGGGGCTAATGCGCCACTGATGACTAAGGTGCCGGGATTGCGGCTTTTAATCGCATTGTATGCCGCCGCTAATAACTGCGTGTAACGTCCGGGGTCAATCTGCCCAGAAGGCCATTCACGGTCAATATTTTGTTCGTTCCACACTTCGATGGCATCAGCGCCCAGTGCCGCCACACCACCGACAAAATTGGCATAATCGTTAAAATAATTACCATTGTTTACTTGGTCACGCAGCCCCACGATGCCTAACAACACGCGAAAGCCTTTGGAATGAGCATCGGCGATGAGACCTGCCGCGCTGTTGGGGTCTTGTCCTTGCGAATAACGCAATTGGAATTTCACCCACGACATGCCCGCTTGGCGCATGGCACCAATTGTCCGGTCAGACAAGCCCTGCACATGCCCGCCCAATTCAAAGCCCCCTGCGGCGGCAGTGTTGGGTACATTAACAGGTGCGCCAACGGGCGCTACCGGTGCTGCTGGGGGTGGTGCGGCGCTGGCAACTTGGGGCAAGCCATCCACGACGGGCAAAGTCGCCAAATTCAGCCCAGACAAATAGGCAGCGGCAGCCCAACCCGATTGCCCACTGCTACTCACGCCGCGAACCCAATTGCCCGCTGCGTTGCGTCCATCTACAGCAAATTGTTCGCCGCGATTCATCCGCCCGACGCGCCCAAAATTGGTGCCGGGACCACTGCGTAAATTGAGATTGCTAATAGCAGTGCCAACCCCTGCGCCCGGTTGCCCGGCGCTTACCGCCGGGGCAGCCGCCTGAGCAACCGGAGCCGCTGCTGCTGCGCTCACTGCTGCATCGGCGCCCAAAACAGGCAGCGCCGCAATATTATCGAATGAAATGCCCACATGCCGCGCTGACATCCAACCAGTTTGCCCGCTGCTGGTTGAGCCATACAACCATATACCGCTGGCATCGCGCCCGCTAATCACCAAAGGCGTTCCAGCATTCATAATGGCAACGCGGTTAAAATTGGTGCCGGGTCCGTCCCGTAGGCTTAAATTCCGTAAGACGCTGGCAGCCACCCCACCTTGTGCGAAGACACTAACGCTTATCATCAATAATGCTAATAGAATAACGACAACTGTGATTATCCGTTTCACGCTCAAACTCCCAAAAACTTCTCTGACGAAAAAGAAGCAAATGTTACAGTTTTTATTATTATGCCTCTGATTTAATTCGTATCGGCGGCGGGATTGTATCAGAGTGATTTTATTTTAGCAACATAGCCCGCTGTAATAAAACCGACGATTGTCCTATGGTCAAATTCTAGCTGGACACCTATCCACCAGCAGTTAGAATCCAGCCCACTATTATTCATATAGCGAATGGCATTGGCACGATTGTGAGACATTGGATGACACCTTCGCGCTGGTTTTGGGTGCTGCTCATGGGCATTGCCACCTGTGGGCTGCTGCTGCACCTAACGGGTTACAATTATGGATTGCCGTATGTCGAAGAATATGACGAAGGCAGATTGTTTTACAATGGCTATATTTTGCGCGGGGTTGCGCCCGGTTTAGCGCCCGATTTGCCCGGTTATCCGCCCGGTATTTTTGCGCTTCATTCTATGATTCAACCTATTTTTGAAAATAGCACCGGACGCCCGGCAGAATTGGAAGCAGGGCTAACGATTGGTGCATTGCGCTTTTTATCCGCGATTGCCAATTTTGTCTCGGTTTTGTTATTAGGACTTTGCGCCCGCAAATTAGCGGGGGATATGGCGGGCTTATTAGCGGCGGCAGCGTGGTGGGGCTTGCCAGCGGTGTTGTACAACACCGTGATTGCCCTCACCGAACCTTGGCAAATTGTGTGTTATATGCTGGCACTCTATTTTTGTCTGGATGCTTTGCAACATAATCGCCCGCGCAGTGCATTTTTTTCGGTGTTAGCCGGGCTTGTCGCGGTGATATTCAAATATTCGGCGTTTCCAGTATTGGGCTTGGGAGTAGGGGCGGCGTTGTGGCAACTAGCCCTCACCCTAAATCCCTCTCCCTTATGGAGAGGGACTTCAAATCTTCCTGTAGTGCCGCCTAGCGCCAAGAACTTAGATAATAATGTCTCTAAATTTTACACAAAATCTACCAATAGTAAGGTTATTTGGGCTTGGCTCTTCATCCTTTGCCTTCAGGTTGCTGCGATAGGCAGTGTTGCGGGTTATTTGTTCCTGATTTATGGCGCGGGGCGTGATGCTGCCCATCCAGAGACCGCCGCATTTTTATCCGGCGGGTTAGCCAAACTGACAAATTTTACCGACATCGGCATGATTATTGAGAAAGCCATTGAGCAAATTAATCTGATGCCGCCCATATTTTTAGGCTTGCTGTTGGTCGGCGGCATTGCCCATCTGCGGCATGGGGTTACTTGGCAGCGTTTGGGCTGGCTATTAGTGGCGTTCTTTTGGTTGATTACAACGGTTTTCGTTGTGACCTATATTGTCTATTGGCAAGGTTTGAATCGCTATGTGATTGCTGCTAGCCCGATGGGTGTGTTGCTGGTTGCCGTGAGTGTGGCGCAAATTGGGCGCTGGCTGATGGGATTTATCAAGCCAAAATCGTTGCGCTTGGCACAGGCGCTTTTTTTTGCGGGCATGGGTATTTTTGCGCTGTGGTGGCTGCTGCCGCCGCTGCGGGGAACAATCGCTATTGTTCAGGAACGGACGCTACCGGATACTCGTGGGGCATTGATGAATTGGTCACTGGATGTTTTACGCACTGAATATACCGTGATTTTGACCGATGACCGCGAGATGCGCGTTTTCAGCCGCGATAGGGGCGGGTATCGCGGGGTATGGTTATTCAGCAAACATGCTGATTTGTTTGAAAAATCATTATCCGGTTGGCAAGCCGAAGACATTGACTATGTGTTGGCAAGCGGCGATACATTGCAGGCACAACTGATGAACACACCCCAAGGCGCACAGTATTTGGATGATTTATTGTTGCTCAAACAGTTTCCAGCATTAAATGATACGCAAAAATGGCGGGGGCAATCGCTCTATTTTTATCGTATTGGGCGTATGCAGACCGAAACCGATGCTTTATTTGGCGAGATGATTCGTTTGGTGGGCTATGATTTAATGGGGGTGATGCAGCGCGGACAAACGGTGCAGTTCACCCCGTATTGGCAAGCCTTAGCTGCGCCTACAGCCGATTATAATGTGTATTTACACCTGCGCCCCGCTGATGATTTGACCAGCGTTGCCGCCCAGAATGATGGGCAACCCGTGTACAATCGTCCGTCGCGTACTTGGGTTGACCCCGGCGAAACGCTGATTGGCGAAACTTTTTCGTTGACTATTCCTGCGGATATAGTCCCCGGCAAGTATATTCTGCTCGCTGGATTGTATGATTATCAAACGGGTGGACGCCTGATGACGGATGCTGGCACGGATTTTGTGGTGATTGCGGAATTTACTATAGATACAGATTAAATCTGTCGTGAAATTTAGAACTTATTTCAAAAATATCGGTTGTAGTGTCGAGGCATGCCTCGAAAATAAC
>JALHOR010000041.1 GCA_022842885.1 Anaerolineae bacterium | reverse complement strand
CTTTTCGGATGGCGACTTTTTAGCCTATTTTATGCTGCCTTTTGTCGCCAGCCTGTTCATGGTAGGGATTGGCGGGGTGGTCGTTTGGCTGCGTGCCGATAACCGCGAAGGTTTTTTGGCAGTGCTGGTGACCTGCTCTACGGCTATTTTTTCGGGTGGTTTGTTTGATGTTGGCAGCAGTATTCAGCTTACTCCAGTCTGGATTTTTGCCGCCGTCACGGTTGGTGCCGCACTTATCAATTTGGGTCTCACCTTCCCGGTGCCGCTGCGTTTCATGACACAAATACCCGTTTTGCGGGCAGTTCCGTTTATTATCGCTTGGGTTACAGGCACGTATTTGGTTTGGCTGCACGCCAATCCAGCCTCCGCGTGGGATAACAACGCCACCCAATATGCCACCACCTTTTCGGTGATTGGGTTGCTATTGTTGCTGCTGCTCCAATGGACTCAACAGCGTCCGCGTGCTATCACCAGTGTCGCCCGCGACCAATTCTTAAGCGTCATTATTGGTGGCGCGTTGATGCTTATTCCGGCAGTCGTGTGGATTTTGAATCGCTTGTTGGCGACGACGGGCATTATCATTCCTCTCAACCTCGAATCGCTTATGCCACTGTATATCTTCCCAACAGCGGCAATTGCCTATGCCACCCTCCAAACGCGGCGATTTGATGCTGACCGCCTTATCACGCAATCTACGACCTATTTCTTGATGACGATTGCCCTGATTATCGCTGTTTACCTGTTGACGTTGGGCTTAAGCCTTATTGCCCGCGATATGTTCAACGTGAGTGACCCATTGGTCATTGCGACAATCCTATTCTTTATGGTGTTATTTTTCACACCTGTTCGCAATACCATCCAGCAGCAGATTGATGAAATTTATTACCGCACCCGCCGCAATTATCTGCAAAAAGTGGAAGACTTTGGGCAAAAGCTGGCAAATCTAAGCCAATATGAAGACATCATGAAAGAATTCCGCGCCATCCTGCATGAAACGATTGCGCCGGGTTCGATTTTTGTTTTTATTGCCCGGCGTGAAGGTGAAGAATACGGCGAAGCCAACCTCCTGACGGATGTTCGTTTTTCCCGCGATAGTGCCACTGTCGCGCTCATGTCACGCAGCGACCAAGCCATCAGCTTGCAACCGGGGCAACCTTTCCCCCAAGAGTTGCTGCCAGACCGCGCCCGGTTACAAATTCTGCGGGCAGTTGTTATAGCCCCCCTCAGTGGGTCGCCACAACTGAATGGTTTTGTGATAATGGGGCTGTCGCGCTCTGGCAAAATGGGCTACACGGCTGAAGAAATGCGCTTTATCAACAATCTCATCACCCAATTCAGCATCTCCACAGAACGCTCGTTAGTGATTAATTCACTGCGCCGCCGCGTAGATGAACTGGATGTTTTAAGCCAAGTCGGCAAAGCAGTCAATTTCACAATTGAATTTGACGATTTGTTGGAACTGATTAGTACACAAACTGCCAAATTGGTGGATGCCCGCTATTTTTACATCGCGCTGTTTGACGATGCTCTGCAACAACTCAGTTTTGCTTTCTTTTTGGAAAATGATGACCGCTATTCCGAAAAAGAGAATCAACGCTGGATGCTGGATAACGGCTTATTTAGCGAAGTCGTTAAATTGGGTAAGCCGCTGCGCGTGACCAATTACATCTACGAGATGAAACTGCGGGTTGCCCCGTTACATTTTGAATCATCGGATTTACGAGCATGGATGGGTGTTCCCCTGACTGCTGGACGCCGCACGATGGGCGTGTTGGCAGTGGCGCGGGCATTCACCGATGAAGGGTATACGGACGAACACTTTAAAATTTTTAGTAACATTGGCGAACTCGCCGCTACTTCGATTGATAAAGCCGCCCTCTTTACCGAAACCCGCCGCCGTGAAAAACAAATGACTGTTTTGAACGACATCACGCGCCAATTGGTCGCCAGCGAATCTGACGTAGAAAAATTGCTGCAACTCATCATGGTCAGTTCAGTCGAAATTTTGGACGCAGAAGCTGGCTCGCTGTTGCTAACGGCAGAAGACAATACAGGCGATTTGGAATTTCGGGTGGTGGTCGGTGGTGATAGTAACTTGATTGGCAGACGCATGAAAGCCGGTGAAGGTATCGTCGGGCAAGTGGCAGAATCGGGCGATTCGTATATCTCCAAAGATGCCATCGCTGACCCACGCCACGCCACCTCTGCTAGCGCCTACCAAACCACATCGCTGTTGGCAGTGCCGCTGGTCGCCAAAGATAAAGTTGTCGGTGTGCTGGAAGTACTGAATAAAAAAGATGGCACATCCTTTACTGAAGGCGATAGCGCATTATTGAACGCCTTCGCCAGCCAAGCCGCCGTCGCTATCGAAAATGCGCGGTTGCTACGGATGACGGATATTCAGTTGGCACAGCGCGTCAAAGAATTGGAAACCTTAGAACAGATTGATAATGAGTTGAATCGCACGCTCAACTTGCAGCAGGTCGCTTCGATTACGGTGCGCCAAGCCTTAAAAACGCTGAATGCCCAAGCTGGGGCGTTGGGCATGGTCAAAGCCGAAGAAGGCATTTTGCAGGTTGTAGCGATTCAGGGTTATTCACCCGATGACTATCCCCCACAATCAAACGGGTTGATATGGTCGTTAAATGAAGGCATCATCAAGCGCGTAATGCGTACCCGCAACCCTGACCTCGCCGCCGATTTGAGCATTGACCCGGATTATGAACCCGGTTTGACGGACAGCCTCAGTCAGATTACGCTGCCCATGTTCAGCGGTAGTGACATCAACGCCATTCTTATCTTGGAAAAGAGCGCCAAACCTGCCTTCACCTTGCCAGACTGGTTATTCGCCCAACGGCTTGCCGAACATGCCAGCATCGCTATTTCTAACGCGCAGCTATATGAAGCGTTGATGAGCGCCAACGAATCCAAGAGTGAATTTATGGGCTTCGCGGCGCATGAACTCAAAAATCCGCTGACGCCGATTAAGAGTGGCTCTGAAATGGTACGCTTAGGGATGATGGGACCATTACCCGAACCTCTCAGCAACCTTATCAACATGGTGTATCATAATTCAACCCTGATGGAACGTATCATCAACGATTTGCGCGATGCTGCCCGCATGGACGCCAACAAATTCCAGCTTGACCCCTTAAAGCCAGTGTCTATCCACCAAGTGATTGAACTAGCAGCGATGCCTTATCTGCGTAAAATCGAAGGGGTAGACCAAGTATTTATGAACGAAATTTCGGAAGAATTACCCCGCGTGTTGGGCGACGAACAACGCTTAATCCAAGTGTTTGGTAATCTCATCAGCAATGCTCACAAATATAGTGACCCTGAAACCACCATTCGCGTGGTTGGCGATATTGTGAAAGCCCATACCGATGCTCAGGGCAAGCGGCGCGGCGAAATGGTACGAATTGCCATCATTGACCAAGGGTTCGGCATGAAGCCCGAAGATGTGGCACGCTTGGGCAAGGAAAGTTATTTCCGTAGTACCAACGAAGAAGCAAAACAAAAAGAAGGTACGGGCTTAGGCATGAAGCTCACGTTTGGGATTATTCAAAGCCATGCGGGGGATGTTCAGATTGAGAGTGAATTGGGCAAAGGCACCACATTCTTTATCTATTTGCCGCTTGCACCCGTCGAAGAAAAACCCATCGAGCGCGAAAAATTGGCACAGCCTGAACCCGCTGCTGATTAGAAACAAAAACGCCCCGCAACATGGGGCGTTTTGCATTCGGTTCTAGGAAAATTATTGGGGGTCGCCGCCGCCATTGATGAAATCCATCACGCGCTCAAAGAAACCGCGCCCATTGTTTTGCGGCTGAATATCCTTGCCAAAACTTTCTGCCAATTCTTCAAACAGGCGGCGTTGTTTATCGCTCAGTTTGGTCGGAACAGCCACCTGAATATATACCAGTTGGTCGCCCCGCCCGGAATTACTGCCATCTGAGCGCAAACGCGGCACCCCTTTACCACGCAATCGGAATACTTTACCTGTTTGGGTGCCGGGTGGCACAATCAATTCCATATCGCCATCAATCGTTGGCACATCAATTTTGTCGCCTAGCGCAGCTTGCGCGACGTTGATACTCCAATCGAGAATCACATCGCTATCGCGCCGCTTGAAAAATTCATGGTCATTCACATGCACCATCACATACACATCGCCGGAAGGTGCGCCTAGTTCGCCGGCATCGCCTTCACCGCGCAGTTGGATGCGTAACCCATCGCTCACGCCTGCCGGAATTTTGACATTGAGCGTGGCTTTTTTGCGGCGGCGACCACTGCCATCACAGTTGCGACACGGATTAGCGACGATGCTGCCACGTCCACCGCAGCGCGGACAATCCGTAATCCGTACAACTGAACCGACCCACGTTTGTGACATGCGCCGCACTTGTCCCGCGCCATTGCATTCTGGGCAAGTAGTGGGCGATGAACCCGCTTCTGCACCGTTGCCATGACACACATCGCACATTTCCAAGCGTTGAAATTCGAGTTCTTTATCAACGCCAAACGCTGATTCGACAAAATCAATCGTCACATCTACACGCAGATCGCCACCAGCGCGTGACCCGCGCCGGGTCGCGCCCGTGCGCCCACCCGCGAAACTGCTGAAGAAATCATCGAAAATATCCGCGAAATCCGTCGCCGTGAAGCCGCCACCCGGATACCCTCCGGCTGCCCCCTGAACGCCAGCCGCGCCAAAACGGTCATAACGAGCGCGTTTGTTATCGTCTGCGAGAATCTCGTAGGCTTCGTTAATTTCTTTGAATTTATCAGCGGCATCCGGTTCTTTATTGACATCCGGGTGATATTTCCGTGCCAAGGTACGGAAGGCTTTTTTGATTTCTTCTTTATTCGCCGTGCGGGCGACGCCCAGAATTTCGTAGTAATCCCCTGCCATAGTTGGTGCCCACGCTCGCTATGCTAAATTAAAAATTGTGAGTCTTGGTATGAATATTATTGTAAAACAGAATAGGGCGCGACGTATCGCGCCCCGCAACATTTAAGTTTCGCTGCCGATTTACGTTTCGGTAAATTCCGCGTCTACGACATCTTCATTCGGGTTTTGGTTGGGCGCTGCGCCACCTGCGGCAGGCTGTTCGTATAACTGCCCCCCTAACGTTTGCAGATGCTGGACTAACGCTTCTGTCGCTTGTTTGATGGCAGCAATATCCTCGTCATCTTTCACCCGATTCACCGCTTCGATACGTTCTTGCGCCGTTTTCTTGGCATCTTCGGGGAGTTTATCGCTGTAATCACGCAGGAATTTTTCGGTGTTAAAAACAGCCGTATCCGCTTGATTTTTGACTTCGACCGATTCTTTGCGTTTGGCATCTTCCGTAGCGAATTTTTCCGCTTCTTTCACCATGCGGTCAATTTCGGAATCGGATAAACCGCTGCCCGCTGTAATCGTGATTTTCTGTTCGCGGCTGGTGGCTTTGTCTTTGGCGCTCACGTTCAAAATACCATTCGCATCAATATCAAATGTCACTTCGACTTGCGGAACACCACGCGGTGCCGGCGGAATGCCATCCAGAATGAATTTGCCCAAACTTTTGTTATCTTGTGCCATCGGGCGTTCACCTTGCACCACATGAATTTCGACTTGCGTTTGGCTATCGGCGGCTGTCGAAAACACTTGGCTCTTGTGAATCGGTATCGTCGTGTTGCGTTCAATAATCGGTGTTGCAACACCACCCAATGTTTCCACGCTCAACGTCAGCGGGGTCACATCCAGCAGCAAAATATCTTTGAAATCGCCACCGAGAACACCCGCTTGGACTGCCGCGCCCAATGCCACGACTTCATCCGGGTTCACGCCTTTGGTCGGTTCTTTGCCGAAGAAGGCTTTGACGGCTTCCTGAATAGACGGCATCCGCGTCATACCGCCGACGAGCAGTACGGCATCAATTTCGTTCTTGTCTACTTTGGCATCTTTGAGCGCCTGTTCGCACGGCTTGATAGATTTTTGAATCAAATCATCTACCAGTTGTTCCAGCTTGGCACGCGACAACGTAATATTCAGATGCTTGGGACCACTGGCATCGGCAGTGATAAACGGCAAATTGATGTCCGAGCTTTGCGTGCTGGAAAGTTCAATTTTGGCTTTTTCGGCAGCTTCTTTTAGGCGCTGCAATGCTTGCCGGTCTTTGCGGAGGTCAATGCCGTTTTCTTTCTGGAAGGCTTCTGCCAGCCAATCAATGATGCGGTCATCAAAGTTATCGCCGCCCAGATAGGTATCGCCATTGGTGCTTTTGACTTCAAACACACCTTCAGCAATTTCCAAGATGGTGATGTCAAACGTACCGCCACCCAGGTCATACACCGCCACAATGCCATCTTTGCGTTCACCCAAGCCATACGCCAATGCTGAAGCGGTCGGTTCATTGATGATACGCAGCACTTCCAAACCCGCGATTTTGCCCGCGTCTTTGGTGGCATTGCGTTGGGTATCGTTAAAATACGCCGGAACGGTAATCACGGCTTGGTCAACTTTATCACCCAAAAAGGCTTCGGCATCTGCCTTAATTTTTTGCAAAATCATGGCGCTGACTTCCGGCGGGCTGTATTCGCGCCCTGCCATCATCACACGCACATCACCATTCGGGGCAGCAGTCACATGATACGGGACGCGCTTGATGGCATCCTGCACTTGGGGGTCAGTAAATTTGCGCCCCATGAAGCGTTTGACGGAAAAAACAGTGTTTTCCGGGTTGACCACCGACTGATTCCGGGCAACTTTGCCAATCAGGCGTTCACTGCCTTTCATCGCTACCACCGACGGAATAAGATTATTGCCTTCCGAAGAGGGGATAACGGTGGGCTGCCCGCCTTCAAAAAACGCTACGACGGAGTTTGTCGTCCCCAAGTCAATTCCAATAATACGTCCCATAAGTGCTGTGTTCTCCTACGATAATTGTGAGAAATCAATACATTAGCTGGCGACGCGCACCAGTGCCGGGCGCAGCACGCGCTCCCCGCAGATATAACCTTTTTGCAGTGTGACAGTGATATGCCCGCTGGCGATGCCATCTACCGGGTCATCCATGCCAACGGCTTCATGCTGGTGCGGGTCAAACGGCTGCCCTACTGGGTCAATCGTTGTCACCTGATATTCATCCAAGAGTTTTTCAAACTTTTTGAGGATGAGCGCCGTGCCACTCACCCAGGGGTGCTGGCTTAAATCGGCGGGCATATTCTGAACAGCGCGTTCAAAATCATCCACAATGGGCAGCATTTTCACCAAGGTATCCAACGCTGTTTTTTCCCGCGAATCACTCAGTTCGCGTTCCATGCGTTTCTTATAATTGGTAAAATCTGCCCGCGCTCGCTGCCAACCTTCTAGGTTGGTTTGTGCCTCTTGTTTGAGCGCCTCCAATTGGGTAGCCCAATCGGTTTCTGGTGCGGTGGTGGTGTTATCGGTGGGTGTCGTCACTTCAGGTTGTTCCTGTTCCAATATGCCATCCCCGTTTTGGGGGGTGGAGTCCGTCTTTATATCGTCATTCATGCGGCACAGTCTCCTCGCATGATAAATGAGCCGTGAGATCATTACGGTTTAACGCCACAAGTGTAACGGATAAATCTATGAAATGTATTAGCGCCGCGCCTCATTTCGGAAACGTTAATCGTTTTCCGATGTTGGCGGCAAATCGGCATCATCTGTGGGCGATGTCGCCGTATAGAGGTTGACCAGCATATCGGTCATGACGCTGGAAATATAGCGCACAGCACTAATCGCTCGTTCATAATTGATATTGGTTGGACCCACCACGCCCAAAGTACCACTCATCTGTCCACGCACGCCATACGGACTCAAGACCATGCTCAGGCGATTCACTTCCGACCGTCGCCCATCGCCTGCGATAACGACTTGAACGGCATCTTCGCCCGTCGAATGCAATAACTCGGTCAAAATCATGTCTAAAAACGCCCGTTCTTCAAACACACGCACGGCTTGTTGTGCGCCTTCACTATCGGGGAAACTTTGGATAATCTCGCTCAAGCCCTCTCGATACAGAATGCGCGTTTGTACCATATCATTTTGTTCCATGACTTCCGCAGCAATTTCGACCACTTCGCGTTCCAACAACGATAACGTGTGACTTCTGATTCGCATTTCATTGGCAGCCAATTTATCACACAAGCCATTGATGCGGATGGCGGTTTCGCTGAGGATCGCTTGGGGCATGGGGTCGGCTAAGGTCAACATGCGTTGATGCACCGTGCCGCCTTGCAAGACCAGCACCATCAGCGTTAAACGCCCCTGAATAGCAATGAGTTCAAGATGTTTAAAGCGCAGTGTATCCGCAACGGGTGGCGTAATCAGCGAGGCAAGCTGCACCGTCCGCGCCAACAAAATTGCCGATTGGCGCAACCATTGTTCTAAAACGACGGGTAAAGAGGTAAAGCGGCGTTCCAGATGCTGGCGTTCTGCCAACGTCAGTTCGGCGCTGTGGTTCATGAGTTCGCGCACGAAATAGCGATAGCCCAAGACCGTCGGCACACGACCAGCGGATGTATGCGGCGCGGCAATATAGCCCATTTCTTCCAACCGCACCATCTCATTCCGCACGGTGGCAGTGCTAATATCCATGCTATGTTTTTCGACCAACATACGCGAACTGACCGGTTCTGGGGACTCAGTATACGTCCGAATAATCAGCGCGAGAATTTCCTGTTGGCGGCGCGTTAATTCCGGCAACAGCGATTGTTCATCCATTATCATCAATACAATGCCATTCACTTGGCTCATTTCATACGGCAAATTTTGATGCTAGACTCTAACATCATAAAACAAGCACGCGCAAGTCTGGGTTAAGGTATCGAGATTTCACGGAGAAAATCTTTTGAACCGCAGAGACGCAAAGAACGCAAAGAAAAAATCTAACTGATTTATCGGTTTCCATTTGCGCCTAGCCATCGCGTTTTCAACCGATGGCGACATAAACCGATATTTTGAACCAGCAAGCACACGAAGAAAAATTCTCCCAAACGGGCGGAGACATAGCTCCGCCCTTACAGACAACCATCGTAGTAGGGGAGTGTCTACGTGCGCTCCCACTTGCGGATACAAATTTTCATAATAATCTCGAAAATTTTATACGATTCGCGCTCCGCGCAGAGATTTTGCGACTCACCCTCTCTACGAAGTGGAGAGGGGGTTGGGGGGTGAGGTTGCACCCCCGCAGAAAACAGCATTTCAGAAAACAGAAATCAGAGATATACTAATTTAGTAAGAGCGCACGCAACGGAAGCCCCTGATATTGTTGAAGTCGTCAGGGTAGTACCAGCCACGACAGGCGGCACGCAGGAACCCAGTCCTGTTGTCCCACCACGAGCCACCCCGCAGCACGCGGCGATTTGTTTTATCACTATTAATTTCTGTCTTGTTTGCAGCATATGGATATGGTAGATACAAACTGCTGCACCACTCCCACACATTGCCAATGAGGTGCTGCGCTCCTACCCACGATTTGCCTTCGGGTTTGCTGGTCACAGCACTTGGCTTGCCACCGCTGGTTTTGCTCCAAACCGGGATATTTTCGTTCCAATCGTTGCTCCAAGGATAACGTAGATTATCTACGCCGCGTGCCGCAAATTCCCATTCGGGTTCGGTAGGTAAGCGCACGCCCAACCATTCACAAAATTTCTGCGTTTCGAGCCATGATACTCCAACAACAGGTGCATCTGCCATTGTTTTCTCGTTATACCATTTCAAAGCGGTGTCGTCTTGCGGTTCGACAACGGCTTTTGCTGCTACCGCCAAGCGCCATTGGGCATTCGTCACAGGATAACGGGCAATCCAATATGGTTTTACTGTTTGCGGATGTACAGGTTGTTCATCCTTGTAATGCCCATCATCACTACCCATTTGGAATGTGCCACCGGGAACAAGGCAAAATTCCATGTCGGGGATTTTTAGGTCTTTAAAGACACCGATGAACGGCTGCCAATCAGCATTCTTTTTGCCGCTAAAATTACGAAGGCGGGTCACATAGTCGG
This sequence comes from Anaerolineae bacterium, assembly GCA_022842885.1. Classification (GTDB taxonomy): domain Bacteria; phylum Chloroflexota; class Anaerolineae; order Aggregatilineales; family Phototrophicaceae; genus JALHOR01. Next base: position 35,762 of record JALHOR010000041.1, on the reverse strand, counting down.
GGTCGGGTGGTTTGACCTCACCCCCAACCCCCTCTCCAAAAGACGGAGAGGGGGCTTGTGCGGGTGGTTTTTGGGCAGAAGTGGGGTTTATTGGTGGCAATGGATTATTGTTGTCACCTAAAATCCCCAACGGGTCAGGCTCAAATCCAAATTTTTCGATGTAAGCTTCTTTTATGCCATTGGCAACCCGTTTTGCCATCGGTGTGATGGCAGTTCGTAAAGCATTTACCAGCGCCTCATATTCTTCAGCCCGTTCTTCTTCATGGGTAATCTCTTGCAAGAATATGTTTGCCTGCTTGCCATAACGGGCAGCATCCACTGTTAATACTTCATTCAGAAGTTTTTTCGCTTCTGCCAAATTGCCCTGATTCAAAGCGGTGGATGCCGCTACCAATAAATCGGCGGGCTTGCGCGTGGGCGGCGCGGGCGGCTGCGGCACAGGCGGGCGTTGGGGCAGCGGATTTGGTTGGGGATATTTGCCAGCATAAATATCGCCCTGAATCGCGTTAAAACTCAGCGAACAGCGCAGCAGGGTTGTCTCTAGCGATAAATCCCGAATATCTTGAATTTGCTTCTCACTTATATTTTTAGGATAGGGGACTTCCTCCAACATTAATGGCAAAACAGGCTTATTCAATGCCAGCGCATAATCCAGTTCTTCAAGACAATATATCGATTCTAAATAGCGTTTCGTCAAAAAGACAACCACACAATCGGCATTTTCAACAGCTTCGCAAATTTCCGCCCACCAATTTGTTCCGCCCACCAACTGAGCGCGATCAATCCAAACGGCAAAACCGGGGGTGTTATGCAAGATATTGGCTAACTCATAGACAAATTTCGTATCCACGCGCCGCGCATACGAAACCATAATCTGCATCGCCATAAAAATCCTCAAACAGGGCTTAGAATAAGATTGTATCGTATTTCTTATTGTGGCGAAAAAATTAGAATTTTGCAAAAGCGATTCTGAAGTTTTTGGGCGCACACGCAGGTGCGCCCCTACGGGGCGATGGTGTAGGGGCGGATTAGGCGGCTACACCGTATGTCCGCCCCTTTTGAAAGGGTTTGGGTCTTCGTGGTTCGATATTTTTCTCCGTGAAACCTCTGTGCGCTCCGTGCCTCTGTGGTGACATTTTGCTTTTCTTCGCGTCCTTTGCGCTTTTGCGGTTGAATCATTATAGCTTTTCTTCGTGTTCTTCGTGATTCGATATTTTTCTCCGTGAAACCTCTGCGCCCTCTGTGCCTCTGTGGTTCAATCGCTTTTCTTCGTGACCTTCGTGACTTCGTGGTTCATTTTTTGTATTTGGCAGTTCTGCAACACATATCTGTAAAAACTCTGAAAAACGAGTAAGGACTGTATCGTTCAAAGTGTCTGCATGATATAGTAAAAGCAATGCCCCACATTCGGGGATTATGTCCTGTCAGTCGTTAAGGAGTCATATCAACCATGGGTCTGCGAACCTTTGATGTCAACGAAAATGAATTTGAAACCGAAGTGCTGAAATCGGATATGCCGGTATTGGTAGATTTCTGGGCGGAATGGTGCGGTCCTTGTAAGATGATTGCCCCCATCGTGGATGAAATTGCCGAAGAATATCAGGGCAAATTGCGCGTCGCCAAACTCGATGCTGATGCGAATCCCGATGTGTTGATGGCGTATGGCATTATGGGCATTCCCACGCTGATTCTGTTCAAAAATGGCGAACCCGTAGAACGCATCACCGGCTTCAAGCCCAAAGATAAAATCGTCAGCAAATTGGTTTCACATCTCTAAACATCCCAACAGGGGGCTGCGGCTCCCTGTTTTTACGCTTGCCTTCTCTCCCACTTTCCCCCACAATAACGCTCTATCCTGATTCTTGAAAATGACCAATAAACCATGACCCGCTGGATTGAAGTCTCTATTACCGCCGATGGCGAAGCCTCAGAAGCAATCGCGCAAGAATTACATAAATGGTGTCACCAAGGCGTTGCTATTGAGCAAACGGGTATTCCCCCCGATAAATGGGATGAAGATGAAGTTCCCCCAGCCAAAGAACTCATTGTGCGTGGTTACTTCCCGGAAAATGACCAAGCCGACGACATCAAAGCGCAGATTAACCGCGCCATTGGCTATTTAAACATGCTCTACCCCATGCCACAGCCCGTCTATAACGTCGTAGATGAAGAAGATTGGGCGAATGCGTGGAAAGCCCATTATCACCCGGTACGCATTGGCAAGCGGCTCATCATTCGCCCGCTGTGGACAGAAGTTGAGCCGCTGCCTGACGATGTGATTATCGCGCTTGACCCCGGCATGGCATTCGGTACTGGCACGCACCCCACTACCCAACTCTGCCTAGAAGCTATTGAAGACTCCATGCCGCCGCATTTGGATGTATTGGATTTGGGCTGTGGCAGCGGCATCCTGGCAATTGCTGCTGCTAAACTGTACGCGACCAAAGTGGTTGCCGTAGATATTGACGAACTCGCGGTCAAAATCACGCTTGAAAATGCTGAACAAAACGGTGTCGCGGAAAAAATCGTCGCACAGCAAGGCAGCCTAGAAACGCTCATTACCTCTGCCCGCCGCTTCGATTTTATGGTCGTCAATATTCTGGCAAAAGTTATCATCACCATGTGCGACCAACACTTAGGCGATTTAGTCCGTCCCGGTGGCACAGCCATTTTCAGCGGCATCATTGATACTCAGGCGGACGATGTAGAAATTGCTCTGCGTAAAACGGGTTTAGAGCCATTTGCCCGGCGGCAGCAAGGCGATTGGATCCTTATCGAAGCAAAGCGCCCGGCATTATGACCGCTTATTTTACATTTCATGGCGCACTCAATTATTTTTTACCGCGCTCACAACGCCATACCACCATTGCTCATCCGTTTGATTGGCGTGCCTCTGTCAAAGACATGCTCGAATCGTTGGGTCCACCTCATCCCGAAGTCGCGCTGATTGTAGTGAATGGCATCTCCGTCAATTTTGATTACATCGTGCAACCGGGCGATAAGATTGCGCTTTATCCTGATTTTGATGCTGTAGACTTGTCACCTAAAATCGCACTCGTGCCGCCCTATTCGGGCAGAATGCGTTTCATTCTGGATACTCATTTGGGGCGTTTGGAAGCCTATCTTCGCATGATGGGGTTCGATACGTTGTATCGCAATGATTACGACGATGATGAACTGGCACGTATCTCGGATGAAGAAAAACGCATCCTGCTCACCCGCGATATTGGCTTACTCAAGCGTGGGCGCGTGATGTATGGCTACTTCGTGCGAAATACTGAATCACGGGCGCGGTTACTGGAAATCAATCAACGCTATCGGCTGGTTGACCACTTAGACCCATTTCGCTATTGCATGAAATGTAACGGCTTGCTCATGCCTGTCGAAAAAAGCGCCATTCTGGATAAAATTCATCCCCGCACCGCCGAAAATTTTGATGCCTTTCATCAGTGCCAAGCGTGCCAGCAAGTCTACTGGAAAGGTTCGCACTACGACAAAATGGCGAGTTTGCTAGATGATGTGATTAACAGTGGGTAAAAATCAAAACAGGTCATCATCGTCGTCTTCTTGCCCTGCCGGAGATATACCTTCGGCATGAAGGATAAACACGCCCCAGCCCAAATATTCGCGTTCATACTGTAAATAATGCTGTTGATTTTGCCGCACCCATTGGCGCAATTCCGGCACATCGTCATGGTCGGAATGTTGTTGTACCCACTCGTGAACCGCGTGCCACTGCTGCGAATAAAAGGCGTCGCGGTCTTCAGTCGTTGCCAGCAACATCGTCAGCAAATCTACGCCAGTAGATTGAAATTGTGCCGCCAAATCACCTAATAATGGCAAATCATCACGCCCAATGCCCATTGCTTCGCAGACTTCCAGCGGCGGCACTTTTTGCCAAAATGTTTCGCCAATTAATAACAACCCGCCCTTGGTGGTTTTGAGTGCTTCGCGCATCAGAGCAATCAACGTTGCTTTATCGGTGTCCAGCCATGTGGCACTGAGGCAGCTAACGATATTGTATTGATGAAATGGTTGCGGAAAATCCAATACATCGCTTGCGACAAATTGCAATTGTGACCAAACTTCCAATTCATTTGCGCGGTGCTGCGCGGCATTTATCAAATCATCATCGTCATCTACGCCCGTGCCTTGCAAATCGTATGCCCGCGCCCACTGAGCAAGCAATTCGCCTTTGCCACATGCCAAATCCAATAAGCGCGTTCCAGCGTTCACACTACATAGTGCCGCCAAGTGCAGCAATTTTTCGGGTGGTAATGGATGCGAAAAGGGTTGATTCATCTCGGCAATTTTGAAAAAACGCTCGGTCATATGTTTCCCTTGAGTCGTTATAGTTGCTCACAATCCCACTATTTTAGCGGGGTTTTGCCGCGAACCCTCATTTTCGCGGCTGTAGCGCACCATAATATCGGCTTAAACTAAAAGAGGTAGTATTCTATCAGTGGTCTATACGGGAGAAAACATCATGAGTACAACCGAACCGAAACCCACTGCAACACTACAACCTCGGCGCACGCCCCCACCAACAGGCGACACTGCGCCAGCCGCAGCACCGCCTACCGCCAGAGGCAATTCATCATCATTGATTGCCATTCTCGTTTTTTTGGGGAGTTTATTAGGCTCACTCTTGGGGACATTTGCCTCTATTGATGATTTATTCGCCTCATTAGGGCGCATTGATGATATTTTGAATCCGCCACCTGTGTTATGCGTGGCAGGCAGCGGCACGATTCTGGAAAATGATTTAGGCTTGGCAAGCGATTGGGAAACTGATTTTGAAGCGCAAGAGCGCGTTAGTGTGGAGATAGATGCCGTTGGGTCGGTGGGTGGCGTCAACAAAGCTGCCAGCGGTGGCTGTGTAAATGTGTTGGCAATGTCGGAGACACTGACTGACAGCCAATATCAACAACTCACCGACGCGGGGATACAAGTTGAATGTGCGGCAGAAATTGGGTATGACATCATCGCGTTTGTGACCGATAAAGACAATACCCTATCGGCATTGGATGATGATTTCATGACCCGTATTTTGACCGGGCAAGCCACCAATTGGAATGAAGTACGCGGGCAAGATGACCAAACCATTTACATTCATGCCCGCAGCAACAGCGGCACCACTGACCATGTGTTACGGGCATTTGGCTGGCCCCAAGGCGAAGCCTTCTTGCCACCCAATGCCAATTATATTCGCTGTGATAGCAACATAGACTGCCTGAACAAAACCTTAGCCACACCCGGCAGTTTATATTGGGTCAGTTTATCGTGGATGCGGACGCAACCCGAAGATTATTTGCGCGTGCTGCCCATTTTGACGGGCGATGAAGCCCCCATAGACCCCTTGCGCGATACCGATTACGACATCCGCGATTATCCGCGCCAACTTTCGCGCCCCTTGTATATGTACGTCCTCAAAAATAGCACGACAACACCAGAGACAGAAGCATTGGCAAAAATTTTCTTGACGTATGTACGCGGCGTGGGTGGGCAGAAATTGCTGGAAGACCATTACTTTGCTGCCTATTTTAACCGCTTGCAAGGCGTGAAGGTTGAATTTCCTGAAGGCTTTGCCCCTCTCAGCAATGCCCCGCGCAAATTATGCAAATCGGGCGATATATAGCCAGTTTTCATAAAATATAGTGTTCTCCTCACCTAGTCCTTATCTATTTGTGGTATTATTCACAATTAGAAAGGGTTAGGTAGGACACACACTATGGCACATTTGCACGGGCAAGAACGCTCGCATTACGTTCAATCCATGTTTGGGCGCATCGCTGAACGCTATAATTTGCTGAATCGCGTGATGACATTTGGGCAAGATATGCGCTGGCGACGGTATGTGGTGCAGCAGGCGCAGCTATCACCGCAGGGTAAAATCCTAGATTTAGCGACTGGCACCGGCGATATTGCGTTTGAGGCGCTAAAAGCCGTGCCATCGGCGCAGGTGGTTGGGGCAGATTTTGCGATTCCCATGATGCGCGTGGGGCAAAAGATGGCGCAAGGTCAGCAAGTGGCATGGGCAGCCGCCGACGCACTGGAATTGCCTTTTGCCGATAATCAATTTGATGCCGTCGTATCCGGTTATTTAGTCCGCAATGTGATTGATATTCCGCGCACTTTGCAAGAACAAAAACGTATCCTCAAGCCCGGCGGCAGAATCGTCATTCTGGATACGAGTCCCCCCCCAGATAATGTGCTGAAGCCATTCATTCTACTGCATTTAAATTTTGGGATACCGTTGTTGGGGCGCTTAATCGGAGGCAAAGCCGCAGCAGATGCCTATACCTATCTGCCGAAATCCACGCAAGCATTCAAGACACCAGAAGAATTGACAGCAATTTTGCAAGCCGCTGGTTTCCAAAATGTGCGCTATAAGACTTTTATGTTTGGGACGATGGCAGTGCATCGGGGTGAAAAGCCGCGTTAATAGCCCCAGAAGAATGCAACGCTGCTGATGTAAACAGCGCCCGGTGTGCCACCGTTCAGGACATGCTGTGGCGGTTTATTCGCCAGTACGCGGATCCTTGTGGCGATAGGTAATCCGCCCTTTGGTCATATCATACGGGGTCATTTCGACCTTGACTTTATCCCCCAACAAAATCCGAATATAAAATTTCCGCATTTTGCCGGATAAATATGCCAGCACTTTATGACCGCTTTCCAATTCCACGATAAATTGGGTATTGGGCAGGGCTTCCACAACAGTGCCTTCTAATTCGATACGTTCTTCATTTTTGCTCGACATACCACTCCTGACGAACCATGTAAATAAACAGACCGCTGTCCAAGATTGGCAGCGGTTAGTCAAATGTTTGATGCTGTAATGGAAAACTACAAACCACCGCGGGCAGCCGCTTTGCGCTGGCGACGCCGAGAGCGACGAATCGCCTTTTTCTTCTCAATGCGCCGCAGTTCACTCTTGGAAATATGCCAGCGTTTGCGCCGGACGGTACTCAAAATGCCGGCATTGGTCACACGCTTGCGGAAACGCCGCAGCAGTTGTTCCTGCGATTCGCCAGCCTTTAATTTAACAGATGCCATCCAGTTTGGTCACTTTCTATGTTATACGACCTGAATATTTTTCATTATAGCCAACAATAACGTTAATTACCATTGTCTGTTCGCAACAATCAACCAATTTGCCCCGGTGATGACGAAAGAACCCCGCCCGGAAATCCGCAGCGGGGCGCTACAATCTCAACAAAGAGATGAATTATTCAACGGTAGCTGCCACTTCAACCGGGACTTCACTAGAAATTTCACTAGAGACTTCAACGGCGGCTTCGGCTGTTGGGGCTGCGGGAACTTGGGTTTCTTGCCATTGTTCCTTTTCGCCATCCGCGACTTCTTTTAGGCTTAACCCTAACCGTTGTTTATCCGATTCGATGCTAATCACGCGGGTGAGGAGTTGCTGACCTTCGTACAACATCCGGCGCGGGTCAACATTCTTATCATCAGAAATTTGGCTGATATGCAGCAGGGCTTCAATCCCCGGCTTTAGGCTGACGAAAGCGCCAAACGGTTCGACACGGCTAATCGTGCCTTCCACCAACTGCCCAATATGATACAGTTCGTTGACAACTGACCAAGGATTGGGTTGTAAGCGTTTGAGGCTCAGACCAATGCGTTTGCCATTATCATCCAAATGCAGGATATAAATCTTCACTTTATCGCCAACATTCACAACTTCATTGGGATGCCGGACGCGATGCCACGCTAATTCTGAAATATGAATTAAGCCATCGGCACCACCTAGGTCTACAAATGCCCCAAAATCACACAGACCACTGACGACACCCTCACGGACATCGCCTTCTTTGAGTTCAGAGAGCAGCACTTCTTTACGAGCATTGCGCGTTTCGCGTTCAGCGTTGCGCTGGCTGAACACCAGACGGCGGCGCTTGCGGTTGACTTCAATCACTTTGATGGAGATTTCTTTGCCGACGAAGTTTTCCAGATATTTCAAGCGGTCATCTTCGCTCATGCCACGCGGCAAATCCACCACATGGCTGGCAGGCACAAAGCCGCGCAGATTGCCAAATGGCACAATCAAGCCGCCTTTGTTCGCCGCAGAAACTTCGCCACCCCAAGGATCGTCCGTTTCTTGCAATTTTTCCGCCAATTTCCAGTCTTCGTTCTGGCGGGCTTGCGATGCCGAAAGGACAAGATTGCCTTCCATATCATCCAAACGCACAATCGTCACATCAATTTCATCATTCACATGGAAATCCGTCAACGTCATTCCCATGCGTTCAATATCCTGGCGAGAAACAATCCCATCGTGTTTCCAGGCAACATCCACGATTAGACCGTGATGATCCACCGAGATAATTGTACCGGTCACAATATCCCCGCGTTCCAACTGACTTTCGGCAAGCGAGCGTTCTAACAAGACCGAAAAATCAAATTCATCTACCATCATCAGCGGCGCAACTTGTGTAGACATAAATAAATAGCTCCCTGTACATTCATTGTGTGACCGGGAAATGACACAGCAACATCCCACCCTGCCTAGCAATATCCGCCAGACACGCTGCTATACGCTATAAAGTGTAAAATCAGTCGCGTTGTTCCTGTAACGGCTACAGTGTTGTGCGGGGACGTTTATTATCTCCCAAAATCGGGGGGATTATACTGAGGATAAGGCGGTTTGTCAACAAGTTTAGACACAAATGAGACCCAAAAATGCCTGCAAAACAGGCATTTTTAGCGATTTTTGGCAGTTTATTCCGTTGCGGGCGGTGTTTCGGGGTCAGCCGGGGGTGGTGCATCTTCGCTGGGAGTCTCTGGCGTCTCTTCAGTCGTCCCCCACCGCTGCGTAAATCCTACTCGGCGTTTTTCTGGCTCTAGGTGGCTGATACGCAAACCCAATCTATCGCCCTTTTGCAAATACGAATACGGCTCTTTAAGCGAGCCATCGCCCATTTCGCTCAGGTGTAGCAATCCCTCTAAGCCATCATCCAGCGCCACAAATGCCCCAAAATCCACCACATTCGTGACGGTGCCTTCGACAAGCTGCCCTTCATGGTAGCGCAGATGAGCATCTTCCCAAGGGTCAGACAGTAAGCGTTTGCGGCTAAGGGCAATGCGGTTGGTGGTACGGTCAAGATTCAGCACATAGACCTGAATTTCATCACCGACGCGCAGCACATCTCGCGGGTGGTCTACGCGATGCCATGCCAATTCGCTGACATGGATTAACCCATCGGCACCGCCAATATTCACAAACGCGCCAAAATCGCGCAACCCAGTGACAACACCAGTGACTTTATCGCCTTCTTTAAGTTCTGCTAGCAAGCGGGCTTTTTGTTTCTGCCGCCATTCACGCTGGGCTTCACGCTCACTAAAAATCAAACGGCGCCGGTCTTGGTCAACCTCAATCACTTTGACATCTAGTTTTTCGTTGATGAGGGCATTCACCGTATCGCGGCGTTCCGCCGACATATTGACGGTGGTGAGGTGGGAACTGGGGATAAAGCCTTCTAGGCGATGCCAACGCACCAAAACGCCGCCTTTGTTATAACCCGTGACGGTTATTTGAACAGGCTGTTCGGATTGCAAGAGTTCGCGGGCTTTGTCCCAATCGTACCGCTGCAAGCCCATGTTAATCGAGACGACGAGATTATCATTCTGGTCACGCGGATTAACGACGTAAACAGGCACTTCTTCGCCCACCGTCAGTTTTTCTCGGAACTCTTTATCCATCCGTTCCAAGTCTTGATACGGTACGATACCATCTTGCTTCGCCCCCAAATCCACAATGATTTCGCGGTCTTCAATTTGCAAAATCCGGGCGGTACGAATTTCACCACGCCGTGGGGGGGTATAGGTATAGCTCAGGGATGCGGTTAACAATGCCTCAAAATCGTCGCTAAGTTCCCTATTCTTGTCATCTTTCTCACTCATACGGTCTCCGGGCTAACACCCCCTGAACTGACAGGTGGGTGAGGCACCGCCGGGCTTGTGGCTGGCTGTGCAGTCAATACAAGTTGCTGGGTGCAGCGTTGGGCAACCCCATTACAACTCAGTATAACACAAATTCGGACAACACTGCCACGATTCTACAACACTATCTAGGTTCTTACAATCTCTGCTAGTCCTGCTGTCACGTTATCCAGCCAAGCAATCTCGGCTTTATGCAGCGCGGTGACATAATCCATAATCCAAGCATCTGGTTCATGCTTGCCATTTTTGGCGTGTGTCCGCAGTGTATTAAGTGCCGCTAGTGTTTCGGCACGGCGTTGTTCTAATAGTTTGAGCAGTTCGTGGCGGGGTAGATGGCGTGCCAGATACAGTTTTAGCAAAAATTCGCGGCGGATTTTATCTGCCTCTGGCGGCTGTTTGAGCCATTGGGTCAATTCACGTTCACCCAAGGGGGTAATCCGATAGATTTTTTTTGGCGGACGCCCTTTTTGTGGAATTTCCTGCACCACCACACACCCCTCGGTTTGCAGGCGGTGCAACACTGGATACAACGTGCCATAACTGGTGCTGGTGGCAGCACTCAGTACTGCCTGCACATGCTTGCGAATATCATAGCCGGTCATAGGCTGGTCAAGCAGTAGACCTAATACCAAGTGTTTATGGGACATGGGCAACCGAAAAAACACAACTGACTCTTACAGGCAGTATATCTTTCCGGCATATCTCACCACAAGATACAGGGCTGTATGAATATGTTGACCTAAATCTAACCTAGATGATGGCTAGTTGATACCGGGTTCTGGCTCTGGGTCTAACATGCCAATGCCGCGTAAACCCCGGTCAAGTTCCCATGGATAGACGATGTAAGCATCCGTCGCCGCACCATAATAATCGGGCTTAATTTTGGTGAACAGCGAGCGATACGGATTAAAATGCAGCACGCACGTAAATACCGATTCGGCTCCAGCAGCCCCCACTCGTTCTCTGACTGTGGTGCTGGTGCGCCCACTGCCCCACACATCGTCCACAATCAAAATTTTGCGTCCGCGCAACAGCGATTCGGCTGGAAACTGCATAAATGTGGGGAACGCCATCAAACCAGCACTCTCAGTCGCCGGAAAATCTACCGCCGCCGTAAGCAAACTTTGAATATTGAGTGCTTCTGCCAATAACCCACCGGGGATAACACCGCCGCGCGTAATCATAACCATTGCATCAAACGAGCCGACCGCTTGCAAACGCGGCATCAGCGCATCAATCAATTTATCCACATCTTCCCATGTCAACACATCATGCCGCCGTGAATACGACATACCCCAAACTCCAAATCAATTAAGTTAATCCATAGAAAATGTAGGTTTACTACACAGTCTCTATAAAATGGCATCATACCCAAAGTTGAAAATCGGCGCTCTAACCGACAAACAAGTTGTGTTGGGTTTTTGACTCAGCACTTAGTCCTTAGCACTCAGCACTTTATCATATTGATTATAGGCAAATTATGGGGGAATCACAAAAAGTAAGTTATGGCAACATATCGGCGCATATCAAGACAATGGGCTGTCCTATCCAGCGCGTCAGTACTAATGTCCGTGATTCGCTGCCAGATTTAAGTTTAAGCTGCGCTATCAATGCTTCGGGCGTGATGGGTGAGCCACGTTTTTTGACCGTCACATGCCCCACCTGCTGCTGCTGTAAATAGGCTCGCAATTTTTTGAGGTTGTACGGCATCCAATCCAGAATTTGCCAAGCGCGTACCCAAGGTGAAATAGGTTTTGCGTCGGTCGTAAAATAAGCAATCGTCTCATCCAGCAATGTGCCATCAAGTATAGCCGCGACATCTTGCACCAACCCTGCTCGCAAAATCGCAGCATCGGGTTCAACCAGCCAAGCGCGTGGTGGGGTGATAGCGACTTGCACGGGGTCAGTTCGCTGAAAGTGATAAACACGATTGTCTTTAAACAAAGTGGCTTTTGTGCCAGCAAAACCAGCACCCACCCACAACAACGCCTCTTTTAAATCACCCGCTACCGACAGAAATTCAATTTGCCCGCTATAAGCAGCAACTTGTGCCAATTCAACACCGGGCGATAATTTGACCAGAATGAGTGGCGCGTGCCACTGTTGAATCAGCGATACGGGCGGTTGATACTGCTCAACATCATGAAGCCGATTGCCCCGTTCATCGCGGCGGGCGGGGTCAAAAAAAAGCATGTCGGCATTTTGGGGAATGTTTTGCATCACATCACAAACTTGAAAATTCGCTACCCTTCCCAACGCGGCGGCGTTGTGCTGCGCGATGGCAATCCTCACGGGGTCAATATCAAGTCCTGTCACGGAGGGGCTAGTTCGTGCCAAACTGAGCGTATCTGAGCCGATGCTACAACACACATCCAGCACATTTTTTCCGGTAGCGAACTGCGCCCGATAGTGGCGTATCAGCAGGTCGCTGGCTTGCTCTAGGGCATCCGGCGTGAAGAACATTTTTCGGGCATCTGCGCCAAATTTTGCAACGGCTTTTTGGCGCAGGCGTGCCATTGTTAGCACCGCACCAGCATTTTCAGCCGGGTATTTTTGGCGCAATTTCGTGAGCAATGCCAACGTATTGCCATCAGACAAATCATCGTCAGCAAGCTGTTCTAATAGCTGCGTGCCATTGGCAGAAGTGAGAAAAGCAAGATGTTCGAGCGTGATGGTCACTTTTTATAAATCGCAAAAACGTAAAACACGCGGAGGTTGCATTTTCACTCATCTCCGGCTTCGGCGCTTGCCGGGTCTATCGGCACGAAAAGAATGGCGTTATACCGAATTTGGTCTAACATCGGATTAAGCAGCACGGGATACTGCCATGTTTGCGCGGTGGCTTTGCTGAATTTTGCCACTTTGTTCACATCGCGGACAATGCTTTGCACCACCGCAGGCTGCATCAAACTGACGGCTTTGGGCAAGCTGGTGAACGCCAATAAATGCGGCTCATTTTCGATGTGGGCAGCAGCAGCGTGCCAGAGAATTTTTTCATCGGGCGCGAGTTTCCACACGGGCTTATTGGGCGTTTGCTGAATCAACAAATGCACAAAACGTCCCGTATATGCTGATAATGGTGTTGCATCAGCATCGCGGTCAGCCGCAATGTGGACTCGTGCTAGTGTATCTGCCGTCGTATGCGGTTTTTCGCCGCGAATCAACACACCAGTATCGTCTAAGGCTGGCTCGACCAAAATGCGCGTGTAACCTGCGGCTTCCAATTGATGCCCATATTTTTCATCAAATCTGCCCGCAGGATTGACAATGATAAGCCTGCCACCGGGACGCATGACGTGCAACCCTGCCGCCAACAACACTGCATCCGGCAATGCATCATAGAGCGTGATGGCATCCATGCTATCGGGCGCAAATTGCCAATCAACCGCCGCCAATGATGCCGAAGTCACTACAACATCGGCACGCAGCGATGCGAGAACTGCGCCGGTTTCGCCGCCCACATCCAACAGCTTTAATGCCGATGCTGAGGGCGGCAGGTGTTTCGCCAGCGCCGTGATAAAAGCGGTTTTGCGACTCATCGTTTTTTCGGTGGTTTTTGGCGCGGTTGTGGTTTTTCGGGTTCGTCTTTTTCAGCAACGGCTTGAATCAATGCCACAAATTCGTCCCATTCTTCTTTGAGCAGATTCAGCGTTGCCAAGCCGACATCTACATGGAACACGGTTTCACCATCCGGCTCATACGAGACCCAGATAGCATAATTTTCTGATTCAGCGAGCGTTTCAATTTGTACATCGTCTTGTTCGGGCATGGTATTTTTCCTGTGTGGTCACTGCCGGAATTATTGCCGTTCTGCCGTGCGATGCAAGATGCGATATTTTTTGAACCGCGCATTGAACCGCTAAGGCGCCAAGAAAGCAGAGAAAAACCCATTGAACCACGAAGAACACGAAGCTCACGAAGAAAAGCAAAATATCACCACTGAGACACGGGGCGCGTAGACACTGCCCATCGAACACGAAGGTTTCACAGAGAAAATGGCGCAACAATAACCGATGGTTTGGTTTGATATAGCGCAATAATCCCCTCAATAAAACTTCACAACTTTTCGCTACATTGGGGTGCAGAAACGACGCGGTGGCATCTTTATGGCAAAATCACAGGCAAAATTCGCATAGAAAGGACTGAGGAATGTCAAAACGACTCGTGGTGCTATTCGGGATTATCTTCCTTCTGACTGTGTTTCAGCTTCAGGCACAAACACCAGAGGAAAATTTTATTGTGTTTACCTCTGCCCGCGATGGTAATTTTGAACTGTATCGGATGCTGCCGGATGGCACAGAACTAACCCGACTCACGACGATGACGGGCGATGATTATGCTGCGGATGTTTCGCCCGATGGCAGTAAAATCGCATTTGTGGCGGGACCGAGTTGGAATAAGAATCAACTATTTGTGATGAATAGTGATGGTACTGAGCGCATTCAATTGACAGAAACACCTTCTGCCTATTATTTGCCGGATTGGTCGCCGGATGGCAAACAACTTGTGTTTGAAGCGACCCTAGATGGGAATGGCGAATTGTATCTTATCAATGCTGATGGCACTGATTTAACCCGCCTGACCAATGAACGCCGCCGTGATAGCTATCCTGTTTGGTCGCCCGATGGGAGTACTATCGCTTTCACTTCGGAACGGAATGGCAATCTGGATGTTTATGTGTTGTCGTTGGCAACTGAAGAACTCATTCAATTGACTGCTGATGCAGGCGAAAATTATGTTGAAGATTGGTCGGCTGAGGGTAATCTTATTTTGTTTGGCACAAACCGAGACGGCAATTATGAGCTTTACAGCATGAAGCCCGATGGCACTGACCTCATCAATCTGACTGAGCATCCCAAAGATGATTTTGGCGCTCGCTGGTCTCCAGATGAAACCGAAATTGTGTTTACGACGACTCGTGATGGCAATTTTGATGTGTATGTGATGGCTGCCACTGGCACGAATCAACGTGCTTTGACGGATAATCGCTATGATGATTTTTATGTAGATTGGGGCGGGATGCTAAATTTAGAGGATGAATAATATATGCCTGAAAACAAGGCACGGATTAACCGATAGTTAGGTTATTCTATCTCTTTTGTTCTATGAAACTTCTGCCGCCCCATGTCTCTGTGGTGATATTTGGCTTTTCTTGGCGCTCTTTGCGACTTGGCAGTTCAAGCATTTTTTCTTCGTGTGCTTCGTGTCCTTTGTGGTTCAATTTTTGTTTTTGGCAGCTTGACGGTGAAAATAGCGAAGCAAAAACGCGCCCGGCATGAGCGCGTTATGATGTTTTATCATATTGTCACACGAAGCGTTCCCCCCTCCATATTTGGAGAGGGGTTAGGGGTGAGGTCAATTACCGGTTGCCGGTGCCACCACCGCCGCCACGACGATCACCACCGCCGCCGCTACGATTGCCGCCACTGCCACCGGGTCCACCACGACGGTCGCCACCACCACCGCCACCACTGCCGCCACGACGATCACCACCGCCGGGTCCACCGCGCCGATCACCGCCGCCACTACTGCCGCCGCGACGATCACCACCGCCGCCACCGCTGCGATTGCCGCCTGCCCGGTCACGTTCCCGCGCTTCTTCCGCCGTCCAGCCTTCTAACACTGCCTGACGGCTCAAGCGCACGCGCCCAGTGGCATCCACATCCGTCACCATCACCATGATTTCATCGCCCACCGTAAATTCGGATTCGATGTTCATCACGCGATAATCGGCAAGCTGCGAGATATGTACCAAGCCCTCTTGCCCCGGAATAAATTCCACAAATGCACCATAGGATTCGAGCCGCGTGATTTTGCCCGTATACACGCGCCCAATTTCGGCACTTTCGGTCAAATTCCGCACTTTTTCCTGCGCCAAATACACCGATGTGCCGTTGGGACCCGCAATATAGACGGTGCCATCTTCGGCAATATCAATTTTCACGCCCGTTGATTCTTGAATGGCACGAACAATCTTGCCACCGGGCCCAATCACCGCGCCAATTTTTTCCACATCAATCTTGACGGTAATCATTCGCGGTGCAAAATCGTTCAATTCAGGACGCGGTTCGGCAATCGCGCCGCGCATCACTTCCAAGATTTGCATCCGGGCTTGTTTCGCCTGCGCCAATGCTTGTTCCATAATCGCATCGGTCACGCCGCTGATTTTGATGTCCATTTGCAGTGCTGTGATGCCATTTTCTGTTCCAGCTACTTTGAAGTCCATATCACCTAAATGGTCTTCCAAGCCCTGAATATCGGTCAACACAGCATATAAATCGCCCTCTTTAATCAAGCCCATCGCAATTCCGGCAACCGGGCGCTTAATCGGCACGCCCGCGTCCATCAATGCCAAGGTACTGCCGCATACACTCGCCATTGATGTGCTGCCATTGGAACTCATGACTTCGCTCACCAACCGAATGGTATACGGAAAGACCGATTCATCGGGCAGCACGGGGACTAATGCGTTTTCTGCCAATGCCCCATGCCCAATTTCGCGGCGTTTCGGTCCACGCAGCGGACTCGTTTCGCCCGTCGAAAACGGCGGGAAGTTATAATGATGCAGATAGCGTTTGGCATCTTCAAAATCATCCAAGCCATCTAACATCTGCGAATCACGCGGCGTTCCCATAGTGGCAATCGTCAAGACTTGCGTTTGCCCACGCTGGAACAAGCCCGACCCATGCACGCGCGGAATCACACCGACTTCGGCGGATAACGGGCGAATCGTCACAAAGTCGCGTCCATCCGGGCGAATTTTATCTTCCAGAATGCGGCGGCGCACTTCTTCTTTCAGCGTGGCATTGATGGCTTCTTTGACCTGTTTCAAATCCGCGATTTCTTCTTCGGTCAATTCGGCATTGCGCGTTTCGTATTCGCTGCGAACCGTCTCACGCACTTCATCCATCGCTTCGTTACGGTCATCACGGGCGGTCATTTGCGAGACAATCTGTTTGATTTCCGGCAATGCCCGCTGGCGCACTTGGTCATACAACGCTTCGTCGTGCTTCAGCGCCACATACTCATTTTTCTCTTTGCCGATTTCTGCCCGCATCTGATGTTGCAATTGAATCAACGGCAGAATGGTATCTTGTGCCAATTTCAGCGCCCGCAGCATGGTCGGTTCATCAATTTCATGCGCGGTGCATTCCACCATATTGATGGCGTCCGCAGTGCCAGAAACGCGCAAATCCAAACGACTTTGTTCCATTTGCTGCGTCGTTGGGTTGATGATAAATTCATCATCAATCATGCCAATCCGCACACCCGCAACCGGTCCATTCCACGGAATATCCGAAATCATAATCGCCGTGCTGGCTGCCAGAATGCCCGGCATATCCACTTGATTCTCTTGGTCATGCGAAAGCGAAGTCAGGATAATCTGCACTTCGTTCAACATATCTTTGGGGAACAAGGGGCGCAGCGTGCGGTCAATCACCCGTCCAATTAATATTGAACGGTCAGAGGGTCTGCCTTCGCGCCGCATAAAGCTGCCCGGAATACGCCCGGCAGCATAAAGTTTCTCTTCGTAATCCACTGAGAGGGGGAAAAAATCAATGCCGTCACGGATATGATGGCTCATGGTTGCAGCACAAAACAGCATGGTATCACCCACGCGCACTGTGACAGAACCGCCCGCTTGCTCGGCAAATTTACCGGTCTGGATTTGCACTTCTTTTCCGCCCACTACGACGGAATAATTACGAACTACACGCTCACTACTCATACTACATTATCTCCAATAAATGCAAAACGCCCGGCACAGGTACTGGCGAGTCAAGTTAGCTACCCTCAGCAGCCACGCTGACGCCCCAACACCTGCCCCACCGGGCGTAATCTTAAAAAATACTGGCTCAAACAAAACCTATCAGGATGCCACACGCGGCTTGCACTCGCATTATCTTGACATGCCATCGTTGCATGGGCATCCATTTCCTGATTTTGCCTGAAAAACAATGCTGCTCTTAACGACGCAGCCCCAAACGTTCAATCAAAGCCCGATACCCCGCCGGATTCTTGCGATTCAAATACCGCAAGTGGCGTTTGCGCTGACCGACCAATTGTAGCAACCCGCGCCGCGAATGTTCATCGTGTTTGTGTGTTCGCAGGTGGTCAGTCAGTTGGTTAATGCGCTGCGTCAAAAGTGCGACTTGCACTTCTGGAGACCCGGTATCGCCCTCAAAACGGGCAAAATCTTTGATGGTCGTACTTTTGATATCTTTTGGTAATGGCATAAGAACCGTCCCATCCTCCATGTCGCCAAACGGGTTGGACAGTTATAACCCGCCGGTCTAAAAATAATCGGGTTGATTCTAGCAGAGGGGGACTCAAGTCTCAATGCTGGAAATTACATGCTGTCCCCGGCGACCAATTTCACGGTATGGTGCGTGCGGAACAGGCTGTACTGCCCGGTGCGCCCCGGCAGCGCATTCAAAACGTTTTCAGTTTCCATAATGGAAAGCCATAATTCGATTTGCCAGTCTTGGTCGGGCGCTTCTTCTTGGACGCGCTGGGGCGTGATAGGCAAATTTCGCTCATACAGACTCAGCAGCAGCCGAATAAAATTATCGCGCAGCAGCAAAATCGTCTGTGCCAATGGCGCTTCGACGGTTAATGAAATGCCTTTGGTATTGTACGGACTTTGGGGATTGGCGTATTCACTCACTATCACAACACCATTCGCTTCCAAATATTCGACTGCCCGTTGGAAGGACATGCCTGTGTCGTATGCCCGCAACCGCCGATGCAAACTCCCTAACGGACACCACGCAAAATTACGGAAACTGGTGAACTGCTCCACGCTGACAATGACCCGCACCGACATCTCGGCTGCCTGAGCATCTATCGTGGCAAATTGGGTCAGCGACATGCCCGCCCAATTATCCTCATCCGGCACTTGCGGATTAGGTTCATCTGTCAAGATGCCAGTTGGCTCAGTATTGGGGTAATCATCGGGCAAGCGAATGACTGGCACTAAATCATCAGGATTATGGCGATGCGGCACCAATTCGCGCTGCAAAATCTGTTCGCGCACGAGGGCATCAATCCAATGAGAACGCCACTGGTCATCCAAATTCATGCCCGGACGACTTAACTCGCGTTCCATTTGCAACCCATTGAGCAAAAAGCCATAATTGACGTATTCCCAACCCCGCACTTTGAGCGTATTCGCCACCCGCCGCATAATCGATGATTGGATGATGCACGTCTTTTCAACAATCGGATGCCGCTGATTCAAGGCAACAATGCCCTGATTATTAACCAAGCGCAGCAGCCCTAACGAGATTGCCTGCGATATTAAATCTGTCCCACGTTCTACAGAAGCCGCAACCCCCACACGCTGCAATTGGTCGAGCAAGGCATGGACAGTAATTTCATCACTTTGTTCTGCCAAGCGATTGAACTGAATAACAACACTTGACCACTGTGACGGGATGAACGTCTCACTATCTACATCCTGCAAAGGGGCTTTGCTAAGGGATTGATGGGTTTGCAGACTGGTAAAGTCTTCAATATATTCAACCGTGACGGCGGGATGTTTTTCCAGTTGGCGGCTGGTGCTGCCACGCACCCCCCAGATAATCACCTGTTTGCCGCGCTGTGCCAGCGTATTGATAACATCATTAAAATCTCTATCGCCGCTGGCAACAATATAGACATCTGCTGATTCGCCATGCCCACTTTCGGTAATCAAATCACGGGCGATGCGAACATCAGCACTATTTTTACCGGGCAAATTGAACACAGGGTCAATATTCGCCATCATCATGCGACTAGGGGCATCATCAGCAATTTCGCGCCCAGCACGGTCTAGCAGTGGTGGCAAAGTGCCGCGCTGCCCCCATGGTGCATACGCCGCCATCTTAACGACTTGCCCATGCGCCCGTGCTTGTGCCACAAAACGCTCAATCAAATGGTCAAGATTGACGATGAAGCCTTGTTCGTTCAAGCTGATAGCAATATTTTCAAAGTCAACGTAGACTGCTACATTTTTCGTCTGAATACCTAAGAGTGTTTCCAACGGTTGGAAGATAATCTCATCGGCGAATTCAGTGCCTTTTAGCACATCTTCCGACCCCCACATCCGAATGCGGGCGCTGCGCGTCTTCTTGATACGCCGAATCAGCGGCAGCAAATCGCCACTGGTGGTCGCCAAAATTAACTCATCAATGGGGTCGGGGTCATAATCGAAGTAATGGGTAATCAAGACATCAGCAAGGACACTGCGATGCGGCACTTCAAACACTTCGTAGCCAGAAGTTTTGAAAATGTACTGTGGGTCAACACTCCCCGGACGAATGGAGTATGACGACCAATTGGCAACGGCAATGGCTTTGAGTTTTTCTACGCTGACCAACCCGGCTGCCAGCGCCGCACCACCCCGCAATCCGACTGCCAATTCCTGCAAATCTATGGACATGCTCCGATCTTGGAAACGCTGGAGCAAATCATCCACATCGACAATTAAATAAGCTGCCATTATCTATTCCTAAAAATCGCTGCTGGTTGTTATGGATAACAACGAGCATTGTGCGTCTCCCGCTTGGGAGTACATCATTAATTTACAACGTTGCAGCAGGCAATATTAGACTAATGTTCGATGATTGTGAGTCTAGCATTGTGGTGAAAACGTCGCAACAGTGGAAAACCACTAAACTCGATTGCGACGTATTGTACAATACATCACAATTAATTTCACGATACAGTCCTGTTAAAGATTTTTCATAATTTAGTGTAAACGTTTTCCAGAAAAGCTGTAAAGGCAAAACGCAATGTTTTAATGATTTATTATCAATTCTAGGTTCACGGTCATTAATTTTTTCTTTATCTTTATCAAAAATTAGGACAAAAGGCGGGCAGTATCACCCGCCGATGTTAAGAATTGATTAATATGCTTTCGCAAACAATGCCACTCGCGGCGCAGTTGCCCCAGTCAAGAAGCACTGTCCTGTGCCACCGGGCTGGTCAAATGGCAGGCAGCGCAGCGTTGCGCCGGTTTCTTCTTTCACGCGGCGTTCATCAGCATCAGACGCTGCCCACCAACCCCGCGCCCAATTGCCCGCTTCAATCACTTGCTTGAACTCATCATAATTTTTGACATCGTGGATATTGCCATCGCGGAAATCTTCGGCTTGCTGAAACAAATTCTGCTGGATATGCGCCAACAATGTTTTGACCGCGTTTACAATGCCGGCTTGCGGGACGAACTGCTTGCCCTCTTTGCCCGGAATATCGCGCCGCGCTAACACGGCATTATTTTTCTCGACATCTTTGGGACCAATTTCCATGCGAATCGGGACACCACGCATCTCCCAATCGTTAAATTTAAAGCCGGGACTCTGGTCACGCCAGTCTATGGTGATACGAATATCAGCGGCAGTCAGTTCTTTGGCGATACGCTGCACGGTATCATGCACGGCGGCTTTTTCATCATCATTCTTGTAAATCGGCACAATCGCCACTTGAATCGGCGCAAGTTTGGGCGGCAAGCGCAGCCCGGTATCATCACCATGCGTCATAACAACCGCCCCCACCATGCGCGTGCTTAAGCCCCACGAAGTTGTCCAGCAATACTGCTGTTCGTTGGCAGGGTCGAGATACCGAATTTCAAATGCCTTGGCAAAATTTTGTCCTAAGTTATGGCTCGTGCCGGATTGCAATGCCTTCTTATCGCGCATCATCGCTTCTATCGTATAAGTGCGTAATGCCCCGGCAAAACGTTCAATATTGCTCTTTTGCCCCTTAATCACCGGAACAGCGGCATCGTTCATCGCCATATCCGCGTAGACATCAAGCATTTGCAGCGTCTCGGCTTCGGCTTCAGCTTCAGTGGCATGAGCCGTATGCCCCTCTTGCCACAAAAATTCTGTCGTGCGTAAGAATGGGCGCGTGCGAAGTTCCCAACGCACCACATTCGCCCACTGATTAATCAGCAGCGGCAAATCCCGATACGATTGAATCCATTCGCTGAAGGCTTTGCCGATAACCGTTTCTGATGTGGGGCGCACCACCAACCGTTCTTCTAGCTCTTTGCCCCCGGCGATCGTTACGATGGCAAGTTCGGGGCTGAAGCCTTCCACATGTTCGGCTTCGCGCTTGAGATAACTTTCTGGGATGAACAACGGGAAATAGGCATTCTGATGTCCGGTGGCTTTGAAGCGCCGATCCAAGCCACTTTTGATGCCTTCCCAAATTTCATAGCCATAGGGCTTGATGATGATGCAACCGCGCACTTCGGTTTGGGCGGCTAAATCCGCTTTATAGACAATCTCGTTATACCATTTGGAGAAATCTTCGCTTTGTGGTGTGACACCCTGTTTAGACATGCCGATTATATCCTCTTATACAAACAGAAATCATAATCCGCCCATTATAACTGCAATCGGCATGAGCCGTATATCGTGTTTATGCGCCAATTTTAATAATACGGCACCGGAAAGGGATTGCGGTCAAAATGGCTTTGATGCCAATAGGGATAAATCATGTCGCGCTGGCTGGCAATATCCAATTTTTTGATGTGGTCGGTGGATAAATGCCAACCGACAGCACCCAAATTTTCGTGTAGTTGTGCTTCAGTGCGAGCGCCAATGATGAGGCTGGCAACGGTGGGGCGCTGCAACACCCAATTGAGGGCGACTTGGGCGACGGTTTTGCCTGTTTCGGCGGCGATTTCATCCAGCACATCAATTAAATTGTAAAACCAGTCTTTGGGCAGTTCGGGTCCTTCGCCGCCGCCTTGCGCGATGCGGCTTTCGGCGGGCATGGGGTTGGTGCGCCGGAATTTGCCACTTAAGCGCCCGGCTGCCAGCGGACTCCACACGAGTGTGCCAATATTCTGGTCAAGCGCCAACGGCATGAGTTCCCATTCGTATTCGCGCCCGATGAGCGAATAATAGGCTTGATGCGCGGCGTATTTCGTCCAGCCGTATCTATCGCATATCGCCAGTGATTTCATCAAATGCCAGCCGGAAAAATTAGAACATGCCAAATAGCGCACTTTGCCGCTTTGCACGAGATTATCCAGCGTGCGTAACGTTTCGTCTAAGGGCGTCAGGGCATCAAACCCATGCAGATGATAAATATCCACATAATCGGTTTTCAGCCGCCGCAAGCTATTCTCGCATGATTTGATGAGGTGATAGCGCGATGAACCAGCATCGTTAGGGTCATCGCTCATGCCGAAGGTGGCTTTGGTGGAGAGCAGCACTTTGTCGCGCCGCCCGACGATGGCTTGCCCTAAAATTTCTTCGGACAGCCCATTCGAGTACACATCAGCCGTATCAAACAGCGTCAACCCGGCTTCGAGGCAAATGTCTATAATACGCGACGCTTCTGCCACATCGCTGCTGCCCCACGCCCGGAAAAAATCACCTTTGCCGCCAAACGTCGCCGTGCCAAAACTCAGCACCGGCACCTTAAATCCCGACCCACCTAATAACCGATATTCCATGAAAAAATCCCCCTGTGGTGAAAAACACTTCGGGGATATTTTAACTGGATTATCTATTTCACCACAGAGACATCGAGACCACAGAGGTTTCACAGAGAAAATATAAAAACCATTGAACCACAAAGGACACAAAGCACACGAAGAAAAACCTTTTGAACCACTGAGACACCGAGGGCGCAGAGATTTCACAGAGAAAATAAGGCAAATCCTAACCGATTTATCGGTTTCCCTGAAAAATGCTGGCAGCAGTTTTTAACCGATGCTAACTACCCTATTTTTGAACCGCCAAGTCAAGAGCGCCAAGAAAATTATTCCCAACAGGTAAGGGTACACCCTTGCTCCTATCTTACTTGGTAATTCGAAAAGTTATTTTACACGAATAAGATAAATCTTTGTTTTTCCATCAGTTTCTTCTCTAATGTCAATCACATCTGGATAATCTTTCATCATTTCTGCAACTATTTTTAGAAGTTGCTTTCTGCCACGATAACTAAATCCATTTCCATAGGCTGGATATTTTGCCAAGGCATCTCCGATAGTGGATAATAACATCCAACCATCTCGTTCTCTCGAAGAGTTTTTTTTACAAGCATGAAAAAACATAAAAGCATCATAATCTATGCGGATATAATGAATAACAGGTTTACCATCTAATTTTTCATTTATTTCAATTATGCCCTTGGGATAAATTTGGGCTAAAGACTTGGCTTTTTCTGCAAGTTTTCGCCCATTTTGGTAAGCTCTTGATTGAAATTGATTATCTACAGATTTCATACTTTCTTTTATTTCAGTAAGCTGTGCCCAACCTTCGTTATTTTTAGAGGTTATTTCGTAGGCTTGAATAAACAGATTCTCAAATGTTTCAGTATCCGTATCACGAGGTTCATCTTGTTCGTTGTTAGGAAGGTTTTGAGGTTGTTCAAGCTGTGATTGGGGCTTTGGTAAGTCTTCAGTATAAGTAAATCCTGAACAAGCATTAACAAATGCTCTGGGTGTTTTATCATCTCCAATCCCGAACACTATTTTTTCCTTCGCTACAATATATCGCGCTAAACCAGTAAAATCACTATCGCTAGACACGATACAAAAACCTGTAAGATTTTCTCGATTATAAAGTAAATCCATTGCATCAATGACAAGGGCTATATCAGAGGCATTTTTACCTTTTGTATTATTAGGTACCCAGATAGCCTCCAGAGAATACTCATTTATGATTTCTTCCCAGTGTATCAAAGAGGATTTATTTAAGTAGACTTTCTTAATAATAGTCTTGCCATATTCAGCGATTTTTTTCAATATTTGTGGAATAAATGAAGCTTGGATATTGTCACCATCAATCAGCAGTGCAAATAGTCGAACATCGTTCATAATTTACAGGACTCTTTTCTTAGGGGCAGTTTGCCCAATTTAAATTATATTACATCAAATTCGTATGTTTCATAGTTAATTTTTTTGACTCATTATTAATAAAATCACTTCAGAATTTAGTCAAAATTATTGTCGGCGCGATAAATCGCGCCCTACCCTGATATAGCACATAGGGGCGAGGGCGTGTCCCCGTCGTCTTGATATGATTTTCTCTGCGTTCTTTGCGCCTTGGCGGTTTGTTAAGATTTTCTCTGTGAAACCTCAGTGGTCTCTGTGCCTCTGTGGTGAAACAGTCTCTACACTCGATATTCAACCTGTGTCACCTTTGCCGCCAATGCCGCTTGCAGCGCCGTGATTTCAGATTGCACCGTTTGAATCACGCTATCCAGCGACAGAATGTGCGCCTCTTTTTCGCTGCGGCGTTTAAATTCCGCGCCACCTTTTTCCAATGATTTGGCGCTAATGGTCAGGCGCAGCGGCACACCGATTAAATCCGCATCATTAAATTTCACACCCGCCCGTTCATCGCGGTCATCAAACAGCACTTCGATTCCGGCGGCGTGCAACTCGGCATACAACGTTTCGGCGACTTGGGTGGTATTGTCGCCGGGAAGCACCACCAAATGCACCTGATACGGCGCAATCGATATGGGCAGCATCAGCCCAAAATCATCATGATATTCTTCGGCAAGGCACGCCAGCAAGCGCCCCACGCCAATGCCATACGACCCCATGATAATCGGTTGGGCTTTGCCAGATGCATCCAAAAAGGTCGCGCCCATGGCGGCACTGTAGCGTGTCCCTAATTTAAAAATGTTGCCCACTTCCACGCCACGCCCTTCCTGTAAAATACCTGCCCCATCCGGCGTCCTATCGCCAGCGCGTGCCAATGCCACATCTGCCACAATATTCGGTTGATAATCGCGCCCGCTGTTGACGTTCAAATAGTGATACCCATCGTCATTCGCGCCCGCCACCAGATTCGGCGATGTTGGCACTGCATCATCCACCACAATCAGGCAATTTTTGACGCCGACAGGTGAGCCATAGCCCGGCACTGCCCCAATCGCCCGAATTTCATCATCGGTCGCCGGACGCAAATCAGTAGCACTCAACGCATTTTTGAGTTTGACTTCGTTCACATCCATATCGCCGCGAATGACCACAAAGACGAAGCGCTCGACTTTGGCATCGTTTTCTATCAGTGTAGCGACCATAAACACGGCTTTGGCAGTTTTGGCTTTGGGAATACTCAAAAATTCAGCAAGGGCGTCTATCGTTTTGGTATTGGGCGTAGCAATTTTTTCGAGAGGGAGCAGCGATTCGGGTTCGGCAGCGGGTTTCATAAATCGCGCCACTTCACGGTTAGCAGCATAACCGGTAGCTTCGCACACCATGAGCGTGTCTTCACCGATGGGCGTCAGGTACATATATTCATGTGCCAGTTTGCCACCCATCATACCCGTATCCGATGCCACCGCAATCACAGGCAAGCCGCAGCGATGATAAATATTAAAATACGCCTGATAATGCGCTCGGTACTGTTCATCAAGTCCAGCTTCGTCGATATCCAGACTATAGCTGTCTTTCATCGTAAATTCGCGCACCCGAATCAAACCGCCACGCGCACGGGGTTCGTCGCGCCACTTGGTCTGAATCTGATAAATGAGCATGGGCAATTGCCGATACGAATTAATTTCGCGCCGCGCCAAATCGGTGACGACTTCTTCATGCGTCATCGCCAAGACCATATCGCGGTCAGCGCGGTCTTTAAAGCGCGTCAATTCAGAGCCAATCGCGTACCACCGTCCGGTCTCCTGCCACAAACTCGCCGGATGCACCACGGGCATGGTCATTTCCTGCCCACCAATAGCATCCATTTCAGCGCGGATAATGGCTTCAATTTTGGTCATCACGCGCTGCCCCAAGGGCAAATTGCTAAAAATGCCCGTGCTTAAGGGGCGAATATAGCCAGCACGCAGCAGTAGTTGATGACTGGCAACATCGGCATCGGCGGGCGCTTCACGCAGGGTTTTACCAAACAGGCGGCTCATACGCATGAGGAATACTCTCCTAATCATTGGTCTACAATGTAT
This sequence comes from Anaerolineae bacterium, assembly GCA_022842885.1. Lineage (GTDB taxonomy): Bacteria > Chloroflexota > Anaerolineae > Aggregatilineales > Phototrophicaceae > JALHOR01. The sequence goes on along the minus strand of JALHOR010000041.1, from coordinate 8,882 downwards.
TTTAAAGGTTCATTATAGACCGAAAAAATTAAAAGCGACAAGTGTTATTCTCATCGCAATATTGTCTAAAAATAAATACCACACGACAGCAAAACTCAGATTATACTAAATGAACTGTTCTATCTACACGCAGGAGATTAGCAATGCACACAGTAAAAAGATGGATTATCGCTGGCTTATGCCTGACAAGCCTATGGGTAGCTGGGGCAACTGCCCAAGAAGAAGGCGACCCTATCCGCCAATGGGCATCTTCGGCAACCGCCACCAGCGAGTATTCATCCGATGGTTGGAATGCGATGCAGGCAACAGGTGAACCTAATACCGAAGAATGCGGCGATTATCGAACCGCATGGGCTTCGGCAAGATCAAACGGTGTAGACACGCTCACGGTCTATTTTGAAACCCCCGTGTACCCGACGCAGGTCAATATTCATCAAAGCTATAATCCCGGCTCCATTACTGGCATTAGCTTGATTGCCTACGAAAGTGAAACCACTATCACGGTAAATAATAGTGCCGACCCCGGTGGACCTTGCCCCGGTGTTCTTACTGTCAACTTGCTAGAAGCTGATGAATTGCCCCTGATAATTGGCGTGAATATTGAATTGGATCAACGCGAAATTGGTAATTGGAACGAAATTGACGCGGTTGAACTGGTAGGATATATGGACTTTGCGGCAGAATTAGAAAATTCCAATTCTGATAATGCTTTAGAAGGCTTGCCATTAGGACGTTCTGTAACCTGTGATAATGGTGAATCGTTCGATAACGGTATCGAAGTCAAAGTCGTGCAGATGCGGACGCGGTCTATTTATACCGTGACCGCTGTTGGGCTAAATGGTTTTGACCCCGTGTTGGCAGTCTTAGGCGAAAGCGGACGCGGTTTATGCAATGATGATGATAATACCGCAACATTTTATGGCGCCGGTTTGCCAACCACCGGTGACGTGCCGCCTTCTAATTTAAGCGCCCAAATCATTTTTGAAAATCGGGATACCGATGCTTTTAGCGACATCACCTTTGTGGTGGGTGGGCGCAATAATATGTCGGGCGAATTTGTGCTTATCGTCGAAGGCATGGTTTCATCGGAAGCGGATGGTGCTGGCGATGTTTTTTCGGTGTTAGTTTCACCGGGGATGGTAGCATCAGGAGTAAATCTTAACGCCTATATGATTTCCGTGACGGAAGTGTTTGACCCACTCATTGCCACCATTGATGCTGAGTACAACTTTGTTCAGGACGATGATAAAAATTATATTGCGTGTGATGATGCGGGCGTAGAAAGTTTGTGTTGGGGCGAGTCTACAAATCTCAGTGGGTTTTATGTTTCGCGCTCCGAAAATCGGGTTTTGCCCGGTGGTAGCAAAGATGCCATGCTCTCGATGCCGCTGAAACCCGACTATGTAGGTGGGTATTATAATTTTGTCATGCGCTCTGCGGGCAATACCTACGGCGATTATATCGTCGCGTTCCACATGGGTATTGGCGAACCGTAATTCTACATTTGGATAAGATGGCGCTCTAACTCAATTTTCGGTCTATAATGAATTTTAATGGTTCATTATAGACCGGTTATCAGATAAGAAGCAAAGATAGGGATTTAACGAATGAGTCTGGTGCTAGTAGTATTAGACTGCGGCGGCAGAATAAAATAAGAGTCTGCACCTGTTTCCAGATAGAGGGTGACATCCTCTGGCTGCGTGTAATCTACAAGAAATTTAACGGATACCCCAGAAACTGCTTTGCAGCGTCCAGCCGTATACTTTATGGCATTTTGTGGCTGCCACCAGAATGGCATCACCAACGCGGCAGTCGCATCGGCAACGAGCATATCTTCTTTTGTCAGCGATTCTTTGCTGCGGTGCGCCACACACAACTCGTTGATAAATTCTACAATATCAGCTTCTTCAGACGTGACAATTTCTACATAGGACATATTTTTATGGGGCAGTTTGAACGAAAAAGCCTGAATTTGTCCGGCAGGTAGCGTGATACCAAGCTGCTGCGTGATGGTGGCAGACGTGTAATCTGTCACGGAAAACCACAAGCCGCCAATGAAGACCACATTTGCCAGAAAGCCCACTAGCAGCAACCGCAGCGCCCACTTGCGCCAGCGAAACGGAGAACGTTTTTGTTTATGGTGGAAAATAGTGGTCATAAAATCATCCTAGCACGTTATTTTTCACCAGTATAACGCTAAGGATGGGCAGGTATGGGGACAATCAACAGGTTCTTACGAATTTAAACAAGAATCCGACAATTTTGCATCACACCGGAATGGGATTTGGTGATTGCGGCGCAGATGGAATCACATCTAATTCTTCCGGTACAGTTTCGCCTGCATATGCCAAGATAATTTTCTCGCGGGGAATGCCTGCCTGCACAAGGGCATCTACAAGCGGCTTGTTATTTACATCCAATTCAATCACAATTAAGTCATGGTCACAACGCGCAATAATATCGGCTTCTGCGAAGCGCCGCCCCGGTACCACAGCAATAGTAATGACAGCAAAAGCATTTTCTTCTTGGTTGATGGTAAGAAAACTTACCCCATTTAACGGATTTTTAGCGTACAACATCAATTCTTGATGCAGGATAGTCATCATATCCATCGCTCAATTTCCTCTGTATCTGGGTTAAATACCATAAGCCGCAATTTCAAATTTTCGATGGCAATACGCCCGATTTCTTCACGAAAGATAGTCTCATAAGCAGGGCTTGGAACAGCCATATACAAAACTCTATCAATTTTCAACCATTCTATCACAGCTCTATAAAGTGCATATTGACCAATGGCGAGTTCAAGATACTTCATAGGTGAACGCATATTTTCAAATACCTTCACCTCTACCAAGATAATGACCTTGGTATCTTGTTGGGTTGCTTCTAAATCGACTGTTAAAGCTCGTCTAGGAACTTTTAAAGCAACTTGTTCATTAGAAATGACCCAATTCGCTTTAACAAGTGCATTTTTTACAGTTTGATGATACTTATCTTTGGCAGGCATGGCTCATTCATCCCAAGTGCGCGTGTAATTTTTCGCCAGTTTATCCAGCACAGCTTGCCCCAAATCAATCTCGCTGATGCTTGCCAATTGCAGCAGATACAACATCACATCAGCAAGTTCGCCAGCGAGTTCGGTTTTGTCGGGTGTTTCTTCGCGCCACTGGAAATGTTCTAAGACTTCGGCGGCTTCCAGAACCAGCGAGATGGCTAAATTCTTGGGTGTTTGCGGTTTGGGTGAATCGGGCGCATACCAGCCTTTATTCTCTACAAAAGCGTGCATGGCGGCTTCAAGTTGTTTGATGTCCATAAAAGTTTTTCGTTAATAAGCGTTTTTGCTAGTACCAGTAATCGTCTGAAGAATAGTGCGAATAATAATTTTAATATCTAACCACAACGACCAATTTTCAACATACCACAAATCATAGGTTGTCCGCTGCGGAATGGACGTATCGCCGCGCAAACCATTCACCTGCGCCCACCCTGTCATACCTGCTTTTTCACGGTGGCGTTCCATATAGCGCGGAATCTGTTCGCGGAATTGCTGCACATACACTGGGCGTTCTGGGCGTGGTCCCACCAAACTCATATGTCCGAGCAGCACATTAATCAATTGGGGAATTTCGTCCCAATTGGATTTGCGTAAAAAGCGCCCGAATTTGGTCACACGCGGGTCATCTTGCGTCGTCCAACCAGGACCTGTCACTTCGGCATCGGGGCGCATAGAGCGAAATTTTATCATCGGGAAAGGACGCCCATCTAACCCCATGCGTTCCTGTGTAAAAAAGACCGACCCGGATGATTCCATGCGGATAATGAATGCCGTCAGCAAAAACATGGGCGATAAAAAAATCAACCCAAGAACTGCTCCAATAATATCCAAGCCGCGTTTAAGGCTGAGTTTCCAACCACGCAATGCAATATCACGCACGGTTAATAGTGGCGTACCGCCCAAATCATCCACATTCATATCGCCTGCCATATAAGCGAAAATGTCGGGATAGACTTTAATATCCACTTGTCCTCGCTGGCACAACGTCACCAGTTCAACAAGGTCGCTGCGTTTGGCGTCCGGTAGCGCAATAATCACCTGTTCAATATGATAGCGGTCAATCACAGACGATAGTTCTGGGTACAAGCCTAAAATGGGCAGACCCAACATTTTTCCCTGATGCTCGTCTTTGCTGGTGACAATGCCCGCGATGTTGTAGCCTAGTTCTGGGCTGTTTTTAATTTTGCCCGCAATATCCCGCGCTATCTTGCCTGACCCCACAATAAGTAAATTATCGTTGGCAATGCCCCGCCGCCGCATTTGTACCAAGAACCAATGATGCCCCTCACGCCCGATAACAGCAAATAAGACGGTAAAAAACCACACATAAAAAAACATGCTGCGCGGGTAATTCACATCCAGAAAAGTATCCCGAAACACCAATTCCAGCACACCATTGGTCAATAATGTTCCGAGTGTCACTAAGCCAATGATAGTTCGCATTTGGTCAAAGCGGCTGAAGGTGCGCCGCTGATGATATAACCGCGAAAAATAAAACAGGATTATCACCGCCAAGGTCTGGAGCAGCAGCATGGGAATATACAACGTTAAGGGCGGCTGTCCTTCTGGCTGCGGAAAAAAAGGTAATACCTCGCGGGCATAATATCCGATAGGAAAGGCAATCACTAGCATGATAGCATCTATCCCCAACAACAAGATATTGAGCAGTGCCTTGTTGCGGCGGGAATATTGGACTGTTGCCAGTTTTAGGCTTTCATCCATCAAGCGGACGGACGCCGGATTTCCCGCCATATGCCCTTTCCCCCTTTCAGCAGCAGTGCCGATAAGACCAGCAGATGCATCCAACTAGGCGTGGTTTTCTGAAAATGTTTGCGATAAAAGATGAGCATTGCTCGCCAGAATTCAAACTGGGCTTTGGGGTTTTGTTTCGAGGCGGCACGTTTGATATGTTTCACTTCAACAGGCGCATAGTACCAGACTTTCCAGCCCGCCTGCTTGATGCGATATGCCCAATCAATATCTTCGGCATACATAAAAAAATTTTCATCCAGCAAGCCCACGTCACGAATGGCATCGCACCGTACCTGCATATAAGCACCCACAACAGAGTCTACTTCCAATTCCTGATTGGGGTCAGCGAAAGTCATGTTATAACGCCCAAAGCGTTCACTTTTGGGGAATAATTTTGCCAGCCCAGAATAATGGTAAAAGCTGACAGCAGGTGTTGGAAAGCCGCGCCGACAGGCTTTATCCAAACTACCATCTTCCAATATGAGCTTCGGACCTGCTACACCTACGTCCGGGCGACTATCCATAAATTGCACCATGCGATACAAGGCATCGGGGGGGAGTTCCGTATCCGGGTTCAGTAGCAACGCATAACGCGGGGCAGCGGCATCAATCTTATTTTTGGCATGATACCCTAATAGACGCAAGCCAATATTATTTGCACGGGGATAACCCAAATTGGTAGCATTCACAACTAATTCAGCTTGGGAGAAACGCTCGCGCACCATGCGAACACTATCATCGTTAGAGGCATTATCCACGATGACGACACGATACGTAAAAGCACCTTGGCTGGCAAACAAAGTCGTCAAGCATCGTTCCAGAAAAGCGCACGTATTCCAATTAACAATCACAATGCCCAGGTCGTGCATAGGTACCTCTTGGGGTTGTTATCGGTCATTGTAACATAAATTTCATCACTAATGAGACACATCAGCATCACAAACTGTTTCATGGATGCAGTAGAGTGTCAATGCTGGATGATGCCAGTAAACAAAGTTATTGGGCAGCCATTCGTTGCCCCATAATTTCAGGCGCGAGAACGATACTGTTTGTGGATAGACTGAATAGGCTTCCACAGCCCTGTTTTGCGTCCAATCTCCAAGCCGTGACTGAAAGAAATCAATCGCATCGGATACCAATAAATAATCTGGCGCAACCGATTCAATGACTGTTACGGGCGGATAATCAAAATACTGAGTCACATCATAATCGGCAAAATCCAGCGGCACATTATACGCCCCTGCCAACAGAATACGAGAGCCTTTTGACAAATGCTCATAAATCCAACGTTGCATCTGATAGCGCGTATCCGTCTGAGTAAAATAATGACTCATGGGCAGTGTAAGCGGCAGCAGCGGCAGCACCACAATGACGATAAGCAATCCATAACGCCAGCTTTTTTGCCATACCGAGGGCAGTGCCGCAACCCCTATTCCCACTAAAATTAGCCATGCAGGCAGCACAGGTAAAGTTAATTGATCACCAATTTCTGGCACGGAAGTATTCAGAACACCTAAACTATAGGGCAATATAAAACTCAACATCAATATGCTGGCGGTTTGCCATATCGCAACCGGTTTACGCCACAGCCACGCCCAGACCACCCAAAAAACACCTGAACACGCCAATAGCATTCCCGGCAGCCCCAAGCCAAAAAAGACGATATAGCGATATTCATAAAACAAACCGCGTCCTGTAAAAGTGGCGGGCGGCGCGAATCGCTGGTAAATAAATGTAAATTGCTGTACGAAAGTATCAAAATCGAAAAGGATGCCGGGCGTGGTCAGCAGCAACATCATAGGAAAAGCAACATACCCAATCAGTATCCATCCTGCCCGCTGCCATGTTCGTGCTTGTAACCAAACCACCATGCCCGTTAGGAATACGACAATACTCACGACCGCCGCATTGTAGCGATTGCCAGCGGCAAGCCCAGCGGCGATGCCTGCCAGCAACAAATAAATCCACCAGCGTTGAAAAAATCGCCTTAATGGAGTTACTTTGCCAGAAAATGCCAATTTTAAACTCACAATACATGCCCACAAACACAGTGCTACCCCGCCGGCGGCAAGGCTGCTGGTCGTTGTATAGTGCGCGTGCTGTACCAACGGAAACGAGACTGCCGCCAACAGCCCGGCACACAATGCTACGGGGTGATTCGCTATCAGGCGAACTGCCGCGTACACCGCAGCAACTGTTATAATGCCACCCAAAGCAGAGTAAACACGCCCCACAACATACAATGGAAAAGGCGCGTAACTGCGGTTATTCATATCTGCCCAGCGTTCTGGTTGGGCATCATGAAGCGCATTAGTCAGTTTAAAGGTAAAGAAATTGAGGTAGATTAAAAAGGAAGGATTTTCGTAAAAATGCGGATTGAGTGTACCACGCACTGCCATCTCATAAGGAATTGCTACATAAAAATACTCATCAGGATGCAGCACTGTTTGCAAATGCAGCATGGGATACAAACTACGATTGTACTCTGGATTAGGTTGCCCAAAGGTGATGCCGGCAAAGCGCAGACTTGCTGCCAAGAGCAATACTATCACGATAGAAGTCCGATCTAAAAATGTCATCAGGAACTCCTAGCTAGTCTCATCGGCTATCGTGCTGTGCCGTCGGCAGCGTCGTTAAAGGGGTTCCACGTAATGCCGCCCGCATCGCAGCGCGGTCATCCCAAGGGTACTCAATCGTGCCGAAACACATGCTCTGCTCATGTCCTTTACCACACGCCATCACAATATCGCCGGGTTGCGCCATCTGGCACGCCTGATAAATCGCTGCACCCCTATCTGGCACACGGATAAATGTTTGCCCTTCAATACCGCCGTGTGAAAGGCAACCCTGCGCCATCATCTCTAAAATCGCCTCCAGCGATTCGGTGCGCGGGTCTTCGGCAGTTAAAATAGTCATATCTGCCACCTGTGCCGATGTTTCTGCCATCATGCGGCGCTTCTCGACATCACGCAGTCCGGCACTGCCAAACACGGCAATCAATTTTTTGCCGGGTTCCAGCATCGCTTTTGCCGCCGAAAGCGCCTTCGCCAAGGCATTTGGCGTATGGGCAAAATCCACCATCGCCGTAAAATGTTGCCCTTCGTAAATGCGTTCCATACGCCCGGAAATCGCGGTCACGGCGCTGAGTCCGGCTTGAATATACTCACCTAATCCCAAACGATACCCAGCAGATAATGCTGCCAGCGCATTATAGACGTTAAATTCGCCCACAAGATTGAGATTCAGCGGTGTATCAGAAACGGTAAAGCGCGTAGACTCTGGCAAAAAATCAATTTTTTCAGCCCGATAATGCGCCGCTTGGTTTTGAGTCCCATAACTCACAACTTGGTCAGCCGGAATCGCAGCAAAATAATCATAAGAGGGGTCATCGCGGTTTAAGACGCTAATTTTGGGGATGTTTGGTTTGCGGTAACTGGTATTTAACATGCGGAACATGCGGGCTTTGGCAGCGCGGTAATTTTCCCATGAGCCATGATAATCCAAATGCTCGTGGGTCACATTCGTTAAAACCGCCACATCAATATCCACGCCATTTAAACGCCCCTGTGCCAACCCATGACTTGTCATCTCTAATACGGCATGAGTCAAGCCAGCATTGACCATCTGCGCCAAATACATCTGCACTTGGGGCGCACCCGGCGTCGTTACATGCAAGCCAGTATCAACGGTGGTATCGCCAAAATCAGCAGCAATCGTGCTGATGAGTCCGACTTTGCCGTGTGTAGCCTGTTTTAAGATGCTGTGAATCAGCGTGCTGGTGGTGGTTTTGCCATCCGTACCCGTTACCCCGATGACAATCAATTTGCGCGACGGAAAATCATAATACGATGCGGCTAACCAACCGGTAATCGCAGCAGCACCGCGCACCTGCACATATGGCACAGGCAAATCGGTGATAGTCGTTTCACCCACAATCGCAGCAGCGCCGCGTTCAATGGCTTTCGGGATGAAAGCATGACCATCTACAGAGCGCCCCTTGCGGGCAATGAACACACCGCCGGGTTGCAAATCGGCATCACTTTCGACAAACGGCGCAGTTATCAGCACATCCAAA
>JALHOR010000040.1:28223-46824 GCA_022842885.1 Anaerolineae bacterium | reverse complement strand
ATGCCCAACACTCAGACCAGCATTATCAATGATGGTGCTAATAAACAAGAAAAGCATGGTTAAGGCAAAAAATCCCCAAATAAATTGAGTCGCTTGTAAACGGGTATGTCCATTCATGACATCACTTCTCCCTCATTGGTATCAGGTATTGCGCCGCATTTTCCCCACGAGTCAGCATTCATATTCAAAACATCTTCTACGCAGAAAAACGCCCGCATGTTGCAAAAAACTTGTTGTGATTGTAGAACGAATGGAAAAATTAACCAATTTGATGCCCTCCTATCATGCGCGTTATGGCGTGTTATGGTATGCTAGTAGCAGCAAATTAACCTCTATGAGCGATAATTATGATTGGGTTGAAATTAAACGGGCGTTACGAAGTCCTAGAGCATTTGGGTGAAGGCGCAACCGCCACCGTCTACAAAGGGCTAGATACGCTCTTGGGGCGCGAAGTGGCACTCAAAATTTTGCTGCCGCATGTGCGCGATACGACCCGCAAACGCTTCTTTCAAGAAGCCATGGCAGCCGCCCGCCTGAATCACCCGAATATTATGGCGATTCATGACCGGGGCGACGACAATGGACGACATTATCTGGTCGTAGAATATGTCGAAGGCGATTCGCTTACCAGTTATATCCCGTCTGCGCCCGATGTGGTGGTCGCTTTGGGAGCGCAAATTGGGCGGGCGCTGGAATATGCTCATGAACGCGACATTATTCACCGCGATATTAAACCTGCCAATATTAAAGTCACGCCCGAAGGGCAAGTCAAAATCATGGATTTGGGCTTGGCACGCCCCCGCGATGGCAAACGTGTGACTGCCCCCGGCATGGTCATCGGCACACCTGCTTATATTTCACCTGAACAAGCGCAAGGGCTAGAACTAGATCGGCGTACCGATTTATACAGTCTGGGCATTGTCTTATATGAAATGGCAACCGGGCAACTGCCGTTCAATGCCGATGATATTACGGCGCTGATGCTGCAACATGTGCAGCAACCGCCGCCACCGCCGCGCTTGCTGGTGCCGTCGCTGCCTGTGGCGCTAGAACGAGTGATTTTGAAGTCATTAGAAAAACAAGCCTCGCGCCGCTTCCAAACTGGGCGGACAATGGCAGATGCATTAGAAGCGTGCCTCCCCAATATCACGCCGGAAACACAACGGTCTGCGACGCAGCCGCGCCGCCCCGAATGGGCAAAGACGCTGCAAACGGATCGCTTGAAAGAACCGCAAGCCCGCCGCACATCGTCTACGGGCAAACCCACAATTCGGATTGTGATGGCAGATGACCACACCCTGCTGCGCCGTACTTTGGCAAGTTACTTAGAGCAGCAAGATGATTTTGTGATTTTGGCAGAAGCCGGTGATGGGGATAGTGCCTTGGCGCAAACGCTGGCGCTCATGCCCGATGTGCTAATTCTGGATTTGAATATGCCCGGCAAAGGCGGTTTGGATATTCTGCCGGATTTGCGTACCAAAGCGCCCAATGTAAAAGTGTTGGTGCTGACCGGGCGCGAAGATGACCATTATATTTTGCGGGCGCTGCGGTCTGGGGCGCATGGCTACGTCCTTAAATCCACCGACGAAGTAAAATTGGTGGAGAGTATCCGCAAAGTCGTAGATGACGAAATGGTACTAGGGCGCGGCATTGCCGAAAAAGTTGTCGGTGGGTTGCTTGGCAGCATCAACGACGCGCAACTGACGGATATAGAACGAAAAATCGTGCTGCACATTGCGCGTGGTTACGAAAATGATGAAATTAGCCAGAACTTAAATTTCGGCATGACCGAAATGATTGAAACGATGGCACGCATCATGGATAAAATGAATGTGCGTGACCGGAATGCGGCGGCGCTGAAAGCCCTGCGGAGTGGGATCATCACGCTGGAAGATTTGCACGATTTACCCCCGCCGCCCCATGAACAATAAATAATCCCCCATAGATCAAACTGAAGTAGGGATACAGTGTGTCCCTACTTTCCAGAACTGATTTCAAATATTCCGTGTGGAGGGACGTGGCGTGCTTCGCCCTACCCGAACCTTGATTATTGAAATGCCTGCTAACCCAATTGTTTTTTAATGCAATGTCAACAGAACTTGCGTTCTAATTCTATCGCTTCTCAATAAGATTTGTGGTATGCTTAATTCGGCGGCAGCGCAACGCGCCCGCGGCTGATGCTGCCATTCCCAGCCGCACAAGCACTGGACAGGGAAAGTTGATATGACGTATAAAGACGAACCTGAATATTACGATGATGATGACTACGAATACGAAGATGACGAATATGAAGATGAGGACGACGATGAGGATGAGTCGCTAGGTCGCTATTCGTCGTCACGTAGTGACGTAAAACCTTTTGGTGGTGGTTTGCCCGGCAATCGCCCGCAATCGCCTGGGGCATCGCCGTTTTCGCGCCCCGCAGGTGGTTTTAACCCGCCATCGTCCCGCCCCGGTGGGGGAACATCACCACAATCGCCACAATCACCCGGCGCACCTCCGCAATCGCCCGGTGGTGCTGGCAATATTCCCGGCGCACCCCGCAGCGATAAACCGGGGGGCAGCGGCGGCTTATCATCTAGTTTTGGGCAGCGCCCACCCGGTACGACTTTCAGTAGCAAACCCTCAACGGGTCCTTTGGGCAGCGGCAGCAAACCGGCGGGTGGTGGCATGTCATCCATGTTTGGTGCCAAGCCAAGTACGCCTACTTCCGGCAGTAATATCCCCGGCAGCAAACCACCGGGGAGTCCTAGTAGTGGATTCTCTAGTAAAAAAGAAGATACAGGCAGCGTACCATCTGCCTCTAAATTTGGTGTAACGCCGTTTAGCCCCGGCGCGAAAAAAGATGAGGGCAAGCCTGCTAGTCCACAGAGTCCCTCAGCAGATAAGAAAACTGAAACGCCGCCTGCCGCCAAACAAGTGGATAAACCGGCGGGTGGTGGCTTAAGTGGTGCGATGGGTGGTTTTGCGTCCCGTTTGCCTTTTGGTGGCAAAAAAGACGATGCCCCTGCGCCCGCGAAACCTACGGATTCCAAAAAAGATGATAAGTCTGCGGGAAGTAGTGGTTTAGGTGGTTTTGGCGCACGTTTGCCTTTTGGCGGCAAAAAAGACGATGCCCCTGCACCTGCGAAACCTGCGGATGCTAAACCTGCGGGGAGTAGTGCTTTAGGTGGCTTTGCCTCCCGTTTGCCGTTTGGTGGTAAAAAAGACGATGCCCCCGCGCCCGCGAAACCTACGGATTCCAAAAAAGACGATAAATCCGCAAGTGGCGGCGCTCTAGCGGGTGCCGTTGGCGGGTTTGCCTCGCGTTTGCCCTTTGGTGGCAAAAAAGAGGATGCCCCCGCGCCCGCGAAACCCGGTTCACCGCCTGCTGCAAAAATGGATGCTCAAGCCGCGTCCAAACCATCGCCTTTTGGCGGCGTCAAGCTGCCCTTTGGTGGCAAAAAAGAAGAGCCACCCGCTGCAAAACCCGCCTCACCCCCGATGGGCAAAGCGGCAACCCCTGCTGCACCAGCCGGTGCAAAAGCCCAATCGCCATTTGGGGCGGCTCGGCAGGCAGAAGCCGCTGGTGATAAAAAAGGAGCAGCAACCAAAGCGACCGCTGCTCCGGCAAGTGGTGGCATTGGTGGGCGCTTAGGGCGTTTGTTTGGCAGAGGGGCGGCTACGGCAGCATCTCCAGCACGGCAGCGGGCATCGCGTGTCCCTACTATGAAACCGACCACTGCTGATGATGGTGGTCTGACGCTGGATAATTGGCTCGATATTCTGGGCGTCGCTTTTACGTTTGGCTCGTTGGTGTTATTCTTCAGCGCCCTCAGCCAAGAACAAGCTGCCATTGGCATCCTGTTAAATTTTCTGGGGCAATTATTCGGGTGGGGTGCGCTTGCCGTACCCGTGACCATGTTCCTGATTGGGATGTGGCTGATTGTGCGCCATTTTGGGGATGACGCGCCGACGATTGACCCGATTCGGGTTGCTGGTGTGCTTTTGGCATACATCACGTTGTTGGTGGCGCTGCAATATGCCGATACCTTTACTTACGATTTTCGCGGGGTAGACCCCAATATTTTTGAGCGAGTGTTGGTCGCCCGGTTGCAAGATTCATGGCGCGAATATCAAGCCGGAGGGGGTTGGATTGGCGCGAATTTATATTATTTCTTATATGCCACATTTACCGAAATTGGCGGCATTTTTGTCCTCATCTTCGTCGGTATTTTTAGTGGAATGCTTATCACCCGTTTGACAGCAGCAGAAATTGCCGTGATTGTGATGGGGATTTGGCGCAATTTCCGCGATAATACCAAGCAAAAAGCGGCGGCTCGCCGTGTCCAGCGTCAATTAGAAGCACAACGAATTGCCGAAGTGCGCCAAGCACAGCCCAATATTCGCGTGGATGCCCCGGCGCCAGAAGCACTTGCTGCTGGCGTTGCGGCGGTGGCGGCACTCCCAGAACCCGCCGCTATCGAAATTCCAGCACGCAGTATTCGCTTTAATCGGGGCGGTGAATTGGTAGAAGCAGGCAATGCTCCGGCGGCGACTGCCGCCGCTGTATCATCGGGTGTTCCAACATCTGTTCCTCCAGTTGGCACTGCTGATTCGGGCGGGAATCTCTTTTCGCGGTTTCGGCGTCCGGGCAGCAAAGAGAGCAATTCCAGCGGGTTTGCTTTGCCACCGATTCCTAAACCGAGTTTGTTGGGCAGAAGCGGCGATAAAGCGCCCGCTATGCCCGAACTGCCAATGACACCGCTGCCCCACGATGATGATTTGGTTGCGCCAGCATTGCCTACTGCGGCGCTGCGCGTGCCAGATGTAGCACCTGCTCGCCCGATGGCAGTTGAAACGCCATTGCCCACAACACCGATAGAAACCGCGCCGACACTGCCTCCTGCTGAAACAGCGCCCAGACCGGCTGATACGCCCAGTGCAACCACCGCGGCTGCGATGCAAATTTTGGCAGCATCTTCGTTTTCAGCAAATCCGTTGGAAGATGACGACGACGATGATGAGGCATTCGATAACGGGTTCAATGCTAAAAGCACGGCTGCGCCCGCTATAGCCGCAACCCCTGACCCCTTGCAAGCACGCCAAGATAGACTCAATGCGCTGCGCGGTGGTATGACGACACCGCCAGCAGCACAATCGCCTGTGCAGCCGCCACCACAGCAGCAGCGTCCGCCTGCCAATCCGATACAGCCTGCGAAACCCGCTGAACAACCTGCTGCCCGCTATAATCCGTTTGGCAGACCGGAAGATATTCCAACGCATCCCAGCGAAAAATTACCCTATGCCGATCGTCAGTTCTCGACGCCCGCCTCGCAATTGCCCTCGGCACAGGCGCAATCCGGCGGCGCACAACCTTATCAATCCCCCCTTTCCATTCCACCGACTCAGGCTGGTTCTAGCACCGTAACGAACCAGACTCGTGCCAGAAAAGACTGGAAAATGCCCGATTTTCGCACGCTGCTATCATCCGGTTCTGACCAAGAAGTAGACCGGGCGCTACTGCTGCGGCAAGCCAAAACCATTGAAGAAACGCTCGAAAGTTTTGGCGCACCGGGGCGCGTGGTCGAAATCAATACGGGTCCCGTGATTACGCAGTTTGGCGTTGAGCCGGATTATTTGAATGTGCGCGGCGGCAAAAAACAGCGTGTCAAAGTCAGCGCGATTGCGGCATTGGATAAAGATTTGCAGCTTTCGTTAGGCGCACGCTCTATCCGCGTGGAAGCGCCTGTGCCGGGCAAAGGCTATGTCGGTATTGAAGTGCCGAATGCCGAACCAGCGTTAGTCAGCTTGCGCGATGTGATGGAATCGCCCAATTTCCAGAAGCATAAATCGCCGCTGGCAATTGCCTTGGGACAAAGTGTATCGGGTGCGCCCATCTCCGCCGATTTAGGCTCAATGCCCCACCTGCTCATCGCCGGAACAACCGGTTCGGGGAAATCCGTCTGCGTGAATGCCATTATCACGAGTATTTTGGCGCTCAATTCACCTGAGCAAGTCAAATTTATCATGGTAGACCCCAAGCGCGTCGAATTAACGGGATACAACGGCATTCCGCATTTGGTCGCGCCTGTCGTCGTGGAACTAGAGCGCATCGTCGGCGTGCTGAAATGGGTCACACGCGAGATGGATGAACGCTATCGCAAATTCAGCGAAGCCGGGGCGCGTAACATTGAAGATTATAATAAGCATCGGGACATCAACACGGTTGAGCAAATGCCGTATATCATCGTCATCATTGATGAATTGGCAGATTTGATGATGCTTGCCCCCGAAGAAACTGAACGCACCATCACTCGTATCGCAGCATTAGCGCGTGCGACAGGCATTCATTTGGTGATTGCCACGCAGCGTCCTTCGGTAGACGTTGTGACCGGGTTAATCAAAGCCAACTTCCCGGCGCGTATCGCCTTTGCTGTGGCAGGTGGCGTAGACAGCCGCGTGATTTTGGATCAGCCCGGTGCAGAACGCTTATTAGGACGCGGCGATATGCTCTATATGAGTGGCGATTCACCCGCGCCATTACGCTTGCAAGGCGTGTATGTATCCGATATGGAAATTCAAAATATCGTGCGCTACTGGAAATTGCAGGCGCTGGAACAGCCTGAGCAAAAACCTGTGACGATTTTTATGCCGACTTCTGCCGTGCAATCGGAACCTGTGCATGAGGTCAAGCCGCGTGGGGAACGAGTACGCCAGCAATCTTTCTGGGATAGTAGTGCGGCTGGGCAAGAATCACGCTCTAGCAGCATGACACCGCCCGCTGATGATTATGGCGGTGATGGTGATGATGGCGAAATTATCAATGGGGATGCGCTGGAAGACGATGAACTCTACGAAAAAGCCGTCGAATTGGTGCGCCGCCTCGATAAAGCCAGCGTCTCGTTATTGCAGCGGCGGCTCCGCATTGGCTATACCCGCGCTGCCCGCATGATTGATGTGATGGAAGCACGTGGCGTTGTTGGTCCCGCCAAAGATGGCAGCAGCAAACCGCGTGATGTGCTGCCACAAAAATAGAAAAAAACGATTATGCCTCAAATTGACACGACACGCGGCACAATCTGGTATGCCAATCATCGCCAGCAAGAAGCTGCTACACCGCCCCTGCTGCTCATACACGGCGCGGGGGCAACCCATTTGGATTATCCAGCGCAGTTACGCCGTTTGAACAGCATCGCGCCCGATTTGCCCGGACATGGCAAAAGTTCCGGCAGCAGGCGTAACATCATTAGCGATTATGCGGCGGATATGGTGGCGCTGCTGGACGCCCTCCATATCGAAAAAGCGATTGTAGCGGGTCACAGCATGGGCGGCGCGATTGCGCTGACTATGGCGTTAGAGTATCCAGCGCGGATACAGCGCCTACTCTTATTGGCAACTGCCGCCAAACTGCCCGTCAGCGATGCCATTTTAAACGGCATTCAGAACGATTATCGTGCTGCGCTGCAATTAATTGTCAAATGGTCTTGGGCAAAAAGTGTGCCACCAGAACTGCATGAACAGCGTGTCAATTATCTACTGCAAACCCCCGCCGCGATTACCTATGCGGATTTTGTGGCGTGCAGCACGTTTGATGTGACCGCCCGTTTGCCCGAAATCGCCGCACCAACGCTCATTATTGGTGGTACTGCCGACAAAATGGCACTCTCCGATTGGACAAAAGCGATGGCAGCCGCTATTCCCAATTCGGAACTCCATCTCATCGAAGGCGCAGGTCACATGGTCACACTAGAACAACCGGATGTTGTGGCAGAATTGGTGCAGGAGTGGTTGCGGAAATAGGTGATTGAAAAGTGTGTATTTGTCGAGACACGATATGTTGTGTCCCGACAGAAAATCATTCGTTTTGAACTTGAGCGTTGTAATTTTGGATTCGCAATTTTACCGGTAAATTTTTTGATTTTGCATAGGAGCGAGTTTCTAAATCCCACCATACTTCCCTAAGACGCCGTTGGTTTTTGTTCCCGCAGCCGCATGATGATTTGCAGCACAATCTCTTTAAATTTCTCTAATTCTTCGGCAGTATCTAAATCTTGCGTGAGAGTGAGTGTTGGGCGTTTATTGGCATGGTCGGGCGTAAAATTTTTGTCGGCTTGCAGCAAATCGCTGAGGGCTTTTAAGACGGTTGTGCGTTCCGCCAAATCTGTATACGGCGCATATTTACCTAAGTAATCCAGCGGAATTTGCACGCCCGGATTTCGCATATATGCCAATAGGGAGAAGACCGTCACCTCTTTATCGGCAATTTTCACTTTAACATGGTACGCCGGATTAAATTTACCACTAAATTCGATGCTATCCGCATGATGCTTTGCCCATTGGTACAACTCGCGGGCAATCAACGCCATATAATCCCCCTGTTCGATTTGTTCCAGATACGCAAAAAAGTTATTCTCATTGGGGTCTGCCGAATAGCTAGGCGCATCTTCTGGCACGGCAATGATGGGCGCTTCAATAATTGGGGCGGGCGTAACAAAAACTTTGTTCAGTGCCTCTATCAATTTTTGCAGGGCAACCGGGTAATCTTGTGTAAAATCCGTGAATTGGCGCGTAATCAATTGTAGCGGCAGCGGCACATCTTCGATACGAGCGATAAACAAGGGCTTGCGTAAGTCGAGCGCCATTAACGTCTCACGCTCTACCCATTCGGATTCGCGGGCAGCTTTAGACATTATCACCACGATCGCATGGCAATTTTCCAGCGCCGTTTGGATTTCATGCACCCATCTATCACCATCTCTCAATGCTTCCAAATCTACCCACACATTAAAATGGGCGGCTTGCAAATCATCAGTCAATTTTTGCGTGAAAGCATTATTTTTGCTGCTATGACTCATGAAAATATAAGGGGTATTGACCTGCATTTAGCACCTCAATCAATGCGCTATCAGAACAAATGTATTATACACCGAATTCGCTGCACCTGTCGCCAATGTTTTGTCTAAAAAGGGTTTTAAATTTATTCTAGTGTATCAAACGCAAAAACCCGCTTGGGGTGCGGGTTTTTGATGTATGGACCTGGCAGAATTCGAATCTGCGACACTCCGCTTAAAAGGCGGGTGCTCTACCACTGAGCTACAGGTCCGTATTTAACGAAGAAAATTATACGAAAATTTTGCGATGTTTCAACCCGCAAAATTGCCTTTTTAACAAACGCTGACATCTATTTCAGGCTGTATTATGATAGGCAACGGTAGGTTATAATAGGTAGCAAGGCTTGGTCTTTGGATGCATAACACTTGGGAAAGATAGCATGTGGAAATTTATGGTATTGTTCAAGCCACCTAGCGGGGATATTGAACAATTTGAGAATGCCTATAACGACTTTTTGGCGTTGATTGAACGAATGCCCGCGATTGAACGGCGGCAGGTGGTGCATGTCGCCGGTAGTCCAACGGGTGTCGCTGCCTATGCCCGCATTCTGGAAATTTATTTTAAGACGCGCCCCCAACTTGAACTGTCACTCATGTCACCGCCGGGGCAAGAAGCGGGCAAAGAACTTAATCGTTTTGCACCCGGCAGTTTTGATGTCATGTTTGCCGAAGTCTATGAAGAAACGGGCGGCAGCACCGGGCAGCAGGCATAATGTTATGAAATCAGCGCAGCGGAACCATCATGGGCTATTTTGGGTATGGATAAGCGTTATCCTCGTTTGTGCTGCCTGTACAATGACCTCCAACGCAACCAGCACGCCGCGCAGCGCCAGCACCAGCATGACGATTGCTCCGGCAACGCCCACCTTGCCCGCTACGATTACGCCCGTGATTGTCTTGCGCCAGCCCCGTGAGCCACTATGTCCTGATGCGCCTTTGTCGCGTTTAATCTTGTATGAACGAGGGCAAGTTACCGACAATAATGATGAGTCCCTCAATTTACGAGCAGGTCCCGGCACAAGTTTTCGCATTTTACGGCGTATCGCGCCGGGGGCAGTTTTTTTTGTGATTGGGGGTCCCGAATGTGGCAGCAGTTATACATGGTTTCGCGTCCAGTTTGAGGATTTGGAGGGCTGGATTGCCGAAGGAGATTTTAATGAATATTACACGCAGCCCTATTTATCGGGTTGACCGTTAGTACCAAAAATCGTATAATCATGGCGATTCATCGGTTGGGGCTGTAGCCCAACGGCAGAGGCAACTGACTTAAAATCAGTGTAGTGTGGGTTCGAATCCCACCAGCCCCACTCACCAGCAAAAACCAGCGCAAAGCTGGTTTTTACGTTTTAGGCGACTGGCTATCTCATGGATTAGTCGGCGTCGCAGGTGGCAGTTCAGTTGTTATTGTCTCGGTTAAAATTCGTCCTTGGCTAATGAACGAAATACCTTGAGCGCCTTTGGTACTGACCATAATAGCTTCCACAATTGGCTCATAAACGGCTTCTTCCGCACCCCATTCGACGATAAAGTTGGCACCCCACCCACCGCTTAAATCGTTCTCTGGAATAATAAAACCAATCGTTGCCAGCGGTGCCACTTCGACCGCTTCTTCCACATAATCACGGATGAGTTGACCATCGGTATTGTAGTAACGCACAGTTTTGACAATGATGGGCTTTGCTAAATCGGTATTATGAATTGTCAGCGTTACGCCCATTTGAATGGTCTGGTCAGCAACGCCAGAAAATATTTCGGAGTAGGCAGGCACATAAAGCGTTTGCCCTGCCACAATTTGTAGGTTGCGGGCGGTGATGGGGCGGGCGTTCCCCACGACTGCTTGCGAGGCAGCGGGGAGTGTATTGGTGCAAGCACCTAAACACAAGGCAATGACCAACCATACAAAATTCCTGCTCATGAAAAACTCCTCATCCTGAACAAACTTTTGGCTTAACCTGTTCAACCTAAATGGGGGACAATACGGTGACTTTATGGTTTATACTAAACAGCGATACCACCCATTATAGAGGGTTTTGGGCAAAGTGCGGATTAAAGACTTAAGAGGATAACGGATGGCGATTGATTACAACATTGAATTTGGGTGTGTTCCCCGCCAAAAGCTGACCAGCGAAGGAATTCTGGAACGACTCAAAGGGCAGGAACGGGCGGCTTCGATTATCAAAATGTATCGAGATGCTGGCGATGACCGCCCGCCTTCGGAGATGGGTTTTGAATTCACATTTAGCACGCCGCAAGAACAAAACGATACGGTGTTGGTGAATGTGCAGCATATTTTGGATGATGTTGCCGATTTAGATCTGTACGCGCACCATTGCCAGAATTGCCCGGCGAATCGCACGGGTAAACCGTATGGTTGCGTGGGATTTATCCAATATCCCATTAGTGCCGCTGGTGAAGCGTGGTTGCTGAACCAACTACCGGGGACGGACGCGCCATTGGTGTGGCTGCTGCTCAAGCAAGGCGTTGAAAATTTTATGTACGATGGCAGCACCATCAAGGCGTTGCGCCAGAATGACATCTACTTTGAGAATCGCATGGCAGCAGGACGCCATATGGGTGATTTTTTGATAGACGCGAATCAGGTTTTTGAGATGATTTTTGCTGTGGGCGATATTCAACCCAATCATGCCGGGGTCTTGCTGCTGTTTTTTAATGCTATACCGCGCAATTTACAGGCACATGAGATTATGCATATATCACC
Source organism: Anaerolineae bacterium (assembly GCA_022842885.1). Lineage (GTDB taxonomy): Bacteria > Chloroflexota > Anaerolineae > Aggregatilineales > Phototrophicaceae > JALHOR01. Next base: position 35,232 of record JALHOR010000040.1, on the reverse strand, counting down.
TGCCACCCCGGATTCTGCGAGCAAATTCCCGTTTTTGCTGGATGTGAAGCCTAATGATGAGCCAACCATTTATGAATTGAAAGCCTTTTTCCACGCGCTGTATCTGGCATGGTTGTTAAATGTACCGCTTAAAGTAGATGCCTGATGTCTATGCCTAAAACGCTCATTCATCAACGGCTTGGTTGGCAACCCGGCAATATTATGGTGCAGGCGCTGCGGTTGGAACAATGGGGAAGCCGTTTGGTGGTGGTGGCACTGTATCGGCATCCACCGCTGGAAAAACGTTTTGAGTTGATTTTTACCGATTGCCGGGGCATCCAATGGTACGTGCAGAAATCACTCACGGAAATGCGCCGTTATTCGGATACGCCCTTATTGACGCACGATTTGGGCGAAGAAAATCATCAGCGTACAGCCCGGTTAGCCACAACCCTTGCCGAAGTTATTCTCAGTTATGGCACACTCACCATTGAAGTCCATGATTAGCCTGCCTTATCTAAGGTTGTTTTCCAACAAGCGTTCTACAATGATAACATCGCGCCAAACACCATCTAATTGAGCATGTTTTTCATAAATACCCACTTCCCGAAAGCCATGTTTGCGGCACAAAGCACGCGAGGCATTGTTTTCTGGGAAAATGCGCGAGACTAATTTCCAGAAACCTGCCGCTTCGCACGCCGGAATAAAGGCTTGCATCAACTCACTCCCGATATGCCGCCCCTGCTGGTAAGACGCAATGTATACCGAAAATTCAGCGATGCCTTGGTAACAAGCTCTTGAGCGATAACTTGAGGCGGCAATCCACCCGGCAACCGTGTTATCGTATTCGGCTACAAGAATAGGGTATTGTGGCGAGTCGAACCATGTTTGAATATCGGCGGCAGTCCGTAGGCGTGTTTCAAAAGTGGCAATGCGGCGCTCAATGCCCTCATTATAGATATGGGCAATTGCCGCTGAGTCAGTACGTTGGGCTGTCCGAATGACTGGGGGAGTAGATTGTGACATCAGCAGGTACTTTCTATTGGAAAAAATCGAACTCATTTTAACCAAAACCCACCGCATGGCACTAGGTGTATCATAAAACAGAGCCGATACCCGGCTAAGGAAGTATCGGCTCTATATGAAATGACGAAAACGAATGCTTGATAGCAGTTCCAGGTTATTTCTTGATGACCGTAACGGCGCTCGCCTGGAGACCCTTCTTGCCCTGCGTAATTTGGAATTCCACTTTCATACCTTCTTCCAGGGAGCGATAACCATCACCCTGAATTTCGGAATAGTGGACGAACAGATCTTCGCCGCTTTCTTGGGAAATGAAGCCATATCCCTTTTCAGCATTGAACCATTTGACTGTACCTTGGGTACGGTTTGACATTATGCTTGACTCCTGAGTCATTGGGTTTTGCCAAAACCTGCTGTACACACACAAATCCCGATGATGTCAGGACACTGATGCGGTACTCCTAGAGAGTACATGAGAGATTCCGCATACACAAACCGCAAAGCTGGGGGTTGTTTTATGCTGCAACTTTGATGTCTTCTCGTTGAGGTTGTTGGGTGCATAACCACTGCACCAGTGTGGGAGGAACACCGCGTTCCGTTTGCTGTCCACACTGCAATTACAGGATAGCACACATTTAGCAGGTTGCAATAGGGACTCTTTCAAAAAAGGTGACGAAGCCTTCTTCTAATCAAAACCCATCCACTCACAACCTTTTTGCCGCAAAATCTGGCTTTCTCTAACCCGTTTTCATCCCCCTGCTATCCCAAATTTGCTGTCTGCCGTTATAATCATAAAAGATATAAACATTTTGAACGGTCACGATGTTATGCGGCGGGTCTATTTTTTATGGATGATCTTGCTTATGGCGGGTTGTTTGCCTGCCAATAGTTCGGCGCGTCCGCAGCGATTGCCAACGCTTGTACCCAGTGCCACAGCGCCCGTAGATTTGGAAGCGGCGCAGCGCAGTGGCATGTTATTTTTTGATGCGTGGCAGCGGCAAGATTTTGTCGAGATGTACCGCCTCATCAGCTTTGAGAGTCAGGAAGCGGTGCCATTTGATGGCTTCAAACAAGTTTATGAAAACGCCCATAATGAGATGACGCTGCAAACGCTGCTCATCACCCCACGCTCCTTGATTCGGATTGCTGATCGCATGGTTTCGATGAGTTATGATGTCACTTTCAGCACGACTCTTTTAGGTGAATTTACCGATAGCGGACGCACTTTAACGCTGTTGATTGACCCGCGAGTGAATGATTGGCGCGTGGCGTGGTCAATTGGCGATATTTTCCCAGAGATGGCAAACGGCGCATATTTGCAATTTGAATCGAAAATTCCCGGACGCGCCAATATTTATGACCGCAATGGCGAAGTGTTGGCAGACCAAAACTGGACAGTCGTGCGCGTGAATGTCGTTAAAGACAAAATTCCGACAGATATATCAACGTGCATGGCATCATTGGTGACGATTATGGGCAGAACACCAGAAGTCATTGAAGCCATTTTTAATCGGTCTGGACAAAATTGGGTGATGGATATGGGCGTGATTCAACCCGATACCTATTATGAACGCCACTTGGAATTAGAGCGCGATTGCGCCGCCACCTTCAGCCAACAGCCCGCCCGTCGCTATCCGTATGATTCGCTCATGCCGCATATTTTGGGCAATGTGGGCTATCCCGATGCCGACGAAGTGGAGACATTGATTCGGTCAGGGTTTAATTCTGAGACAATCATCGGCAAAAGCGGCGTCGAGAAAAGTATGGATGAAGTCCTACGCGGCAAACCGGGTGGGCGTTTATCGCTGATTGCCCCCGGTGGCGACCGATTACGGATTTTATCCGAAGTCAGTACCCAAATCCCCGAAAGTATCTGGTTGACGATTGATGCCAAACTTCAGGAATATGTGCTGCGCTCGATTGGTGAGGCATATTTGGAGGCAGCATCCTCTTGGGGTATCACATCTAAAGGCGCTTCGGCAGTGGTGTTGAACCTCAAAACAGGCGAAATTCTGGCATTGGTGAGTTATCCTACCTATTCCGGCAATGCCTTAAATCCCTTCCCCGCAGTCGGGCGCGAAGTCGCCGACCAAGTGCAAGCCCAACTTGCAGAAGACCCCAGTTTGCCCTTATTAAATCGCCCAACATTGGGCGTTTATCCTGCCGGGTCTATTTACAAAGTGATTGACGCCACTGCCATCACCGATACTGGGGTTATCCCACCGGATGAAAAATATATGTGTACCGGCGTGTGGCAAGAAGGCAATGACCGCCGCTTCGATTGGTTTCCACCCGGTCATGGGATTGTCAGCACGGATACGGCGCTGATGCAAAGTTGCAATCCGTTTTTTTATACCACAGGTTTCCGGCTAAACGCGGCTGACCCATACTTGCTGCCCGAATATTCGCGGCGCATGGGGTTAGGCTCGCCCACTGGCTTGCGTGAATTGGCAGAAGCGGCTGGCACCATCCCCGACCCAGAGTGGATTCGCGTGAATCGTGGTTTGGAATGGACATTTTCGCACGCGGTCAGCATGGCAATTGGTCAGGGCGAAGTGGAAGTGACGCCGCTGCAAATGACGCGCCTATATGCGGGCATTGCTGCCGATGGTGTGTTGATGCGCCCGTTGTTAATTCGGGAACGTGGCATCCTTGACCAACGTACCTTCGTTGCCAACCCAGAAGAAAATGGCAATTTTGAAGTCCAACCCGGCACTTTAGATGTGGTGCAGCGCGGCTTATGCAAAGTCACGACAGAAACATACGGTACTGCCAGCCACATTTTTCGGCGTTCTCCGCTGCTTGATTTGGGGGTGTGTGGCAAAACTGGCACAGCACAATCAGCGGGTGATGCACCGCCTCATGCGTGGTTCGCCAGTTGGGCACCGCGCGATGACCCGCAAGTGGCGATTCTGGTCATGGTCGAAAATGCGGGTGATGGTTCGGCGGTGGCAGCACCTTTAGTCCGGCGCATCATGGAATATTATTTCTTTGGACCCTTTGAATAGGAATCGTCAGGTTCAACATGCCGGAAGTATGCTACACTGTAAACAGCCAATCATGATGAGGGTATGACGATGGATATTTATCCCATTTTGACCAGTATGCGCTTTATGCTGTTGTGGATTCCCGGCAGTTTGTTGGCGATGGGTGTGACGGTGGTCACGGCATTTTTGACGTTGTTAGTCGGTGCCATTATCTTGGGCTATTATTATTTGACAGGCGGCAACACGTTAAATCCGGTGACATATACGCTGGCGTTGGGTGGTTTTGCCTTTATTGGCGCAGTCATGGGTTTCATGACAGGCACGGTGCAACAATCGCTGATGCGCCAAAAATTTCGGGGTGTGTTTCGGGGTTGGCGACTTGCCAGCACCCTCAGCGGCGCGATAGGATTGTTATTGAGCGCCTTAGCCTTGGGTGCGCCGTTGAAACAAGCATTGGCAACTATCACTCTCCCGAATCAAGGCACATTGTTAGTGTATGGCGCAGTGCCGATTATTATCCCCTTAACCTGCCTTGGCATCGCCCAATGGTTCATTTTGCAGCGGTATGTCTATGGCGCGTGGGCATGGATACTGGCGAATGTGGTGGCTGGACTGGTCTTTTTTGCGCTGTTGGTAGCAACCCTCACAGGGGGCGCAATTGTGATGCCGATTTTGGCATTTGCAGTCGTGGCGTCGCCCGGCATTATCACGGGATTTGCAATGTTGTGGTTGTTCCAATTTAATGCTCGTAGCATGTTCCCAGAAGATTTTAGTTAGCCCATCTGCCTTTGCGAATCATGATTGAACCTCTAGTCTTGCTATAGGCTGGCTGGTTGCTTGCCATTTCCCAATGCAATACCCCAAATTCGACTTCTCTTCCAAAGACAAACGCTAACGGCAAAATACCAAAATCAGGTAAAATAAAGACAGTTTGTATCCTGAAAAACACAAGCAGTTCAATTGAGGATGAGTCATGGGGATTGTGACACTCTGGGATAACCGCGATAAAACCGTCATACGACTGGAATTTGAAAGTGAATGGAAAGTGGCAGATTTGGAAGCTGCTATCCAAACCACCGATGAGCTTATTGGCAGTGTGGAGCATCAAGTGGATGTGATTGTGGATATTGAAGGCGCAACCCTGCCCAAAGATTTTATGAGCTTGGCGAAACAATTGCTGGCGAATCCGCAACCCCGCACCAATGAAGGCAATCGCGTGGTGGTAGGGGCGACCAATATTGTGCGCTCTGGTTACAGTGCCATCCAAAAAGCCTTTGGCGAAAAACTGACGGGGCGCGAAGTGTTATTCGCGGCGAACTTGGGCGAAGCGCGGGCTATGCTGCGAAATTTACGTCCGTCGGGATAGCCGTTAAAAGGTAACAGTGGCACATGAAAAGCTATTTTCGATTTGCCATTTAGCCCAATTTTGAACCACAGAACGCATTGGGGCGTATAAACATTGCCCATCAAGACATGATGCAGACACTTCGTGTCCTTTGTGTTCTTCGTGGTTCAAAAATAATATCATGATAGAGTGTTACATTTACAAACCAGTCGCTACCAGCAATCACTAAAAGCCAATGGCTAACAGCTAACCTGCACGGTATTTTGCTGTGCAACTTGCCGATTGCGAGAGTCGCGTTATCCTGAGCATAATAAACTGATTTTTTTGAAAATAATCGCTATCGCTAGGGTCGTTCTTTATGGATATTTCATTACCCGCCAGTGACGAAATTATTGCCTTTGGGGAAGCTGTACCGTGGAAAAGCATTGAGCAGCACAAGCGCCGTTTTAATGAAAAACTCAAAGCCTTGCGCGAAACGGCTGCCGGGGATGACCTGCCGCTAGACGAATTTTCGGAGGCGGTGGGTGTACCGGTGAAACCGTATTATGATGATTCTTCCAAAGGCAATGTGCTAGTGGTGGAAGAAGGCGGCAGAGCCTATGTGTTGGGGAGTTTTGTTAGCCAGCGGTATCGGTTTGGCGAACCCCTGCTCAAAACCATTATCCCCTATAATTTTAACCCCTCTGTCAACCATACCAATCTGAGCGAAACCGAAAATCCCACCACCAGTTTACGCGCATTAGGCGCAGAACTGGAACTGAGCATTTATCATCCCAATGGCACCCCTCCCACTGAAGAAGAAGTTCAAGAATTCAGCCGCTTGTATCGCCATAATGCCCACAAATTAGGCATTACCCCCACCGTAGACCGCGAAGCCTGCATGTATCAAGTCGAAGTGCATGTCGCGCCGGGTGTTGGCTATCATCAAACGCGCAAATCGCTGGACAGCATCATGCAATCGCTGGTGTTATCGGGCGAAGCAACGGGTTTACATACCGCTATTCTATCGGCATTCCCGTTACTGAGCGATTTTGAATTGACCAATCACTATAAAGTCCATTCTGCTGTCGATGTGATGGTCGAGATTAACAGCCATTTTCCAGCATACTTAGAGAAACAGCGCGTCGCCAAAGAACGCTATCAAATTAAGCCAGAGTCCAACGTCGTGCAGATTTTCCGCAATCAGGGCTGTCATATTCATTTGGATATTGCCGGGCGTTCAGAAGCGTTGGCATTGTTCACATTTTATACCATGCTGCGAAGTGCTACTGCGATTGCGGGTTCGGCATTGCTCAAAGGCGGTCCTTTCGTCAATGGCACTTGCGATGCTGATTTGCTCTGCACCCGCGAATATCTCCGCAGCGTAACGATTACCGGGCATTACATTGATGTGCCGCTGAGTCCTCATCTGATGCCAGATGGTCTTGCTCGTTACGCCAATTTGATTCATTCGGAAAAAGCCAATGCCGTTGCCCGTGCGATGCTGTGCGATGCCAGCATGGGCGAAGATATTTCTGCCATGCACAATCCCATCGGGCGCATTCGTCCCGATTTGGGCATGAGCAAACGTATCTGCACGATGGAAAGTACCGGAATGCCGGTTAACATTAGTGCCTCGCGCCAAGCGGCGGTTCTGACAGATTTTGAGTTTACACACTTGCTCGTTGAAAATTAT
>JALHOR010000040.1:0-28213 GCA_022842885.1 Anaerolineae bacterium | reverse complement strand
TATCGTAAACATGGCACGAATTTAGAGCCGATGTACGAAGATAAGACCTTGTGGGCAATTATTGGTCCCCTCGCCACCGATAATTTTATCGCCCAACAAGATAAATCTGACCGCGAAGGGTCGGATGTGGTGATCGAAACTGCCGCTGGCACGCAGATGTCCTTGTCAGAATTTTATGAGATGAAGCGTCGTTATATGCATCGTCATCTCATTGATATTGCTCATACTACCCCCCGCGATATTGATGATGTTTACGCCAGTCTCAATCGCATGTTAGAACCCCCCAGTGGGCGCGTAGCAGAAACACCCGAACAATATATTACCGATTCAACGACGCGCAGCACGGGCAATTGGGGCAAAATTTTACGTAATGCCTTCATTGCCGAAGGGGGTACACCCGGCAGTTACAACCCAGAGGCAGTGTTAAAAGTAGCGAATCGGGTGCATGAGGCACTGCGAAAACGTTATATGGGTGCCGGTGCTGATCATGGCGATTAGAGTGTAGTCATAAGGAGAATCAAATTGGTCAAATACGGGTTGCTGATGATTGGTTTATGGTTGTTCATGTCGCCGCTGTTGGCACAAAACAATTTTTCGCCCGGTGATGATGGGACTCTATTTTGGTCGCCGGATGGCAGCTACCTGTATTTTACGGCATATCGTGAGATACCCTCTTTATGGCGACTATCGCTAGAAGATAATACGGCAGAATTGCTGCTCGAAGATTTTTATTTCACAAATTCTCCGTTGTCGCCGGATGGTCAACGTCTCATCGTCAAACCAGCGAATGACCTCCAATTGTATCTATTTGACCTAGAAATCTTTGCCCTGATGCCATTGGCAATAGACCAAAATCCGGTGGTGACTGCCACTTGGTCGCCTACTGGCACAGCCCTGATGTTAGAAGTTATCTTGCCCAGCGGCAGCCGCGAAGCCTATATCGCGGATGCGAATGGCGAGAATGCCAGCCCGATTGTCTCTTTAAGCGAGATAGGGGTGCTGTTTTGGGCGAATCGGGATAATGCATTGGTATTGCTAGAGAATAATCCAGAGAGTCCAGTTTTCCAAATTCTGGAACTGAGTGCGGATAACACCATCGCTAACAGGCGCGATATTTTAGAGGTGCTGCGTCAACAAAATATTGCGGACTGCTGTTTCTATACGATTGTGCTATCGCCAGATAACAATGAATTGGTCGTGACACTACCCGATGATCGGCTTGGGCTTATCTCACCCTCCGATTTTACGGTGCTGCTCCTTTCAGAACCCGGTGGCTTCACAACGCAAATCCATTGGTTAGACAATCAACATCTCGTGTTTAATCAGACAATGAACAACACGGGTGTTTATTATGCCGATTTGACGCCAGATAACATCACGGTGGAAAAATGGTTCGATGCTGCCACTTTTGATATATCGCCTTCTGGCAGTTATATCCGCGTCGAAAATGAACTCTGGACGATTGACCGCAGGCAAGCGCCAGTGATATTAGATGTGGTCTATGGCAATTATGGCTTGGCATGGCACCCGGACGAAAGTGGTTTTGTAGCGGCGTTGTGCATCGGGGATTATGCTGATTTATACTGGTTTGATGCCCAAACCGGAGAACGGCGGGCGCTTAACGAAGATGCGTTAGTGGGCGCAACGGGCGATTATCCGCCCTATTTTTGTATCGGTGGCGGCGGTTAATTCGATAATATCACGGAGAAAATGATGCCAATTCCTGAGAGTGATGTGCTAAAACAACGGCAGGAAATCTACGAATCACCTGCATTGCGCGATGATTTGAAAGACAGCGAAGCCGATGTCTTGCTGAAATGGGGCGAAACGCAAGTCGAGCGCCTTGCCACCACTGAGCCGGAAGATTTTGAGCAGACATGCCGTTTTTTGCGCCAACTGCTCAAAAATATTAATCGCTTCGTCGGGCAACGTGAATTTAATGATCGCGCCGGGCAAGAGGACTATATGCAAAAAGTCCAACAATGGTTGCCCAAATTGGGGTATCCTGATTTGACGATAGATGATTTATTTGCCGGATTGCCCGAAGATGGCAAAGATATGGCTGGCACGCTGCAAGCCTTATTAAAGCGCCTCACACCGGATGCTGTTGGCACTTCCGAACAAGCTGCGCCAGCACCGAAACCGGGTGGTCTGGGGGCGGCATTCATCGCACAAACGACGCCAGAACCTGCCGCCACATCAGCAACTACGACGCCAGAAACGCCTACTCCTGCCAAACCCGGTGGGTTAGGGGCGGCATTCATCGCGCAAACAACGCCAGAACCTGCCGCCACATCAGAAGCGGCAGCACCAGAAACACCCTCTCCTGCTAAAGCGGGCGGGTTAGGGGCGGCATTCGCGGCGCAAACTACCCCTCAAGCAACACCTTCGGCAGAGGATGAACCTTCTGTAGACAATCCACCAAAACCCGATACCATTGGGCAAACATTATCCTCAATGTTAGGAGATTTGTTCAGTCATGACAAAAAAGGCGAGTAAACCCAGTGCTGGCAAAACCAGTGCTTCTAGCAGTAAAAAATCATCTGGCGGCGCAAAATCCCAATCACTCTTAGGGACGATTCTGGGGTTGATTGTGGTGGTTGCCGGGGTGATTTTTTCGGCGCTGACGGGCGTGAATCCGTTTGAATCTACTGGCACTGCCGTTCCGCGCACGTCTGTTCCAGCAACGACAATTCCTGCCACGACATCCGGCGGTTCAACAGGCAGCACAGGCAGAGTCGAATTGGTGACGCTGCCGATGGGCTTTGGCGCGAAAAAAGGTTTCTGGGAAGTGTATTTCACTGCCCCGACTGAAAATCGTGACCGCAAGACCTATGTCAACGGGATTGATGTGCCATTGGCGACAGCGATTGATAATGTCAAAAATACGCTGGATATTGCCGCTTTTGAGTGGAATAACCCGGTTATCACGGAGGCTGTCTTACGTGCTGCTGAACGCGGCGTGCGCGTGCGGATGGTAGTGGATAACGAATATACGGTTGAAGACGATGACAGCACCATCGCTGAAATGGAAATTGCCGATATACCGATTGTCGAAGATGGGCGCAGCGCCTTAATGCATAACAAAATTATGATTATGGATGGCATCACTGTCTGGATTGGGGCGATGAATTTTACGGTGAATGGCGTGTACCGCAATTATAACAATCTGGTCATGCTGCGTTCACGGCGGGCGGTTGAAATTTATCAGGCAGAATTTGATGAAATGTTCACGGGGAAACAATTTGGTCCGCGTTCTCCCAAGACGAATACGGGCAGTTTTACGCAGGATAACACCGCCATCGAAGTTTATTTCGCCTCCGAAAATGATGTGATAGGACCCATTATCCGCGAGATTAATGCGGCGAAACAATCCATTCGGTTTATGGCATTTTCGTTCACCCGCGATGATATGGCACAAGCGATGCTTGCCCGCAGCCGGGCGGGTGTTGAGGTTGAAGGCGTGTTTGAACGCACGGGCAGCGCCACCCAATTCAGCGAACTCACACCGCTATTCTGTGCAGGCTTAGATGTGCGCCAAGATGGGTACAGCGGCGTGATGCATCATAAAGTGGTGGTGATTGATAGCTCAGTGGTGATTACTGGCTCGTTTAATTTCTCGGATAATGCTGTCGAGAGCAATGACGAAAATTTGGTCATCATCCGCGATAAGGATTTAGCGGCGCAGTTCTTGGCAGAATTTGACCGCGTGCAGAAAATTTCAATCCCGCCAACAGGCATTTCCTGTAATTAAAAGTGGCTGGGGCAGCCTTTTAATCCGCCTCTATCCCTGATGAAAAGGGGTGTATTTCACTTTAGTGCAGGATAGCTTTGTTGCGAATCAAATGCAGTGACGCCGCTGTAAGTCCCTCTCCTAGCGCCATGCTTTTCGGCGCGGTAGGGAGAGGGATGATGCCCCGTCGCAAGGTGGGATAGGGTGAGGGCTGAAATTTGCATTAACTTGAAATGCACCTGATGAAAAAGGGCTTATTCGCTGGTTGTTTCGGATGCAGCAGGTGCTGCCGGTTCAGTCGTCGGCGGTGCATCGCTGGTGGCGGCTGGCGCATCACCCATAGCAGTGGGTGATTGAGCAGCGGCAATCGCTGTCTCCAAAAATTTCTTTCCAAAAAATGTCAGCGCCAATGCCAATTGTTTGCCACGGTCATAAAGCGCCGCCACTTCTGACGGACGAAAATCTAGCGTTTCACCCCAGCCTTTCAGATAGGTCACTTCTTCTGGCGTTAAATCGGCATCCAGTTCAGAAATTGCTGCCATCTGAATCATCAGGCGTTTGCGGTCTTCTTCGCGGTCTTTGAGGGCTTTTGTCATCCGTTCTGCCACCACCGGAAAATCTTCCAGCGATTTATCATTGACCTTATCCCAAAAAATCTTGTTTGCTTCGTCCAGTTCTAGTGCATTTAAGCCCCACTCCACCAAAAATAATAATGTGGCGGCGTGCGATACGGGATTCATGCCGCCTTTTGCCCGCATATTCATCAAGCCTAACATGTTAATAAAATCCACTGCGAAGTTAATTTTGCCGTTCATGGTTTCGCTCCTCAGTTGATAGCTTAATCAGTTTTTCGGTCAAAGCCGATAGGGCGGGCTGTCCACATACCGGGGATTTCCGGCAGGGTAATGTCCACCGCTTGCAGTTCGCGCAGGTCACTTTCGGTCACGCTGTCCAAGTGATGGCTCAGGCGCATGGCTTGGTTGCGCGTCACGGTCTGGAACAGATTATAGACAAAACGAGCATTGCTAAAGGCTTCTTGCTGCCCCGGCGATTTGCCGCTGATGATGCGGCTGGCTTCATCGCGGGCAGCCGGAATGAGGTCATATTGTTTTTCGGCGCACAGTCGTTCAAAAATTTCTTGGAGTTCTGTGGCAGAATACGGCACGAAATACAGATGATTGGCAAAGAGATTTTTCATGCCATCGTGTGATTGAATCAGTTTTTGCATGGCATCCGGGTAGCCGCCCAGAATCACAGCAACATCCAACGTGGGGTCGCTGATGCGCTCCAATAGGATTTGAATCACTTCCGTACCGGGATCCCAGGTGTTGTATTCATCGCGGGCAAGCACTTGGGCATCATCTACGAACAGAACGCCGCCTTGCGCCCGTTGCAGCGCCCGATTGGTATTATCGGCAGTGCGCCCTGCCATACTGCTCACCAAGCCCAAGCGATCTGTTTCGACAAGCTGCCCCCGCGATAACACACCCAACGCCCGTAAAATTTGCCCATACAAGCGGGCAATGGTGGTCTTGCCAGAACCGGGCGTGCCATAAAAGACAGCATGACGCGGGAACGGCATTACGCCGAGATTTTTGGCGCGACGCAATTCTTGGACTTGGGCAAATTGGCGCAAACGCATCAGTTCATTTTTGACATCCTGCAAACCGACCAAATGCTGCAATTCTGCAAAAACTGCCTCCAGCGATGGCGGCGGTTCAATAGACGGGGTGGTGGGTGGTGTCGCAGGCAAGAGGGCTGGCATGGGCAGCGGCGCATCAGGCGGTGGTTGCCCATCAGCGGAATAATTGGCGAATAAATCCGGGCGTTCTGCGGGCAGTGGGGGTTGGTTAGGTACGGCAGATGGGTCTGTACCATAGTTATCAAATAAATCCGACATGGCACGTCCTGATGTAAGTGTATAACAGCATTATCATAACATGATAAGGACTGCTTTGGCGCGTAAAACAGCTTGAAAATTTCTGGAAAAAGCCGCGTCACTGAAAGACATGACGTTTATCACTAATCAAAAACGACAGGAGATGGTTTAATAACAGCAGGATAATTATTTAGTCAAAACGCCATCATCTGTGAGTATTTCATGCACTCACAACTGGTGTTCAAACCCTTCTCTGATAGCCCGGCTGTGGGTACCTACAGTCGGGTTTTATTTTAGAACTTATTTCAAAAATATCTGTTGCAGAGGCGAGGCATGCCTCGCCCCTACCCGAAAAATTGAATTTTGAAATGACTTCTAGAGAAAAACAAAAATCAGATGGATGTGCCATGTTTCACGGGCAACTGCACATAAAAAGTCGTGCCTTTGCCCCGCACCGAATCAAACCAAACGCTGCCCCGATGCAACCGCACCAATTCGCGCACTAACGTTAAACCCAATCCAGCGCCAATAACACCCATTGCCAAAGCATCTTCGGTGTTGCGCTCAAAACGCTGCCACACCAAGTCTTTATACTCATCAGCAATGCCAATGCCAGTATCGGCAATCGTAATACACACTTGCTTGCCCTCATCCACCACATCGGCACTAATATCTACGCGCCCGCCCGCTTTGGTGTAATGCAGCGCATTATCCATAATGTTCGTCATGATGAGCAGCAGCTTATCATAATCAGCTTCAATGGTTGGCACATTTTCAGCGACCAGCAGCGAGACATTCATATTTTTACGGGCATGATAGGGATGATTGAGACATTGGTGCAGCGTGCTTTCCAGCAGAGTCGCTAGGGAAATAGTTTCGATTTTTAGTTGTAAATTTTCACCCGTTTCCAGCTTGGTGATATTCAGAACCCCATTGACCAGAATCATCATGCGGTCAGCATTCTCGCGCATGGTACGCAAAAATGCCGTTTGCATCTCAGACAATTGCCCCGCGCCACCCAACAGCATCAAATCGGCATAGCCTTTTAGCGGGGTTAAGGGACCGCGGATTTCTTGCGAAAACGAGATGGCAAAGTGCCGATATTGGTGTTCCGCCCGTTCTAGGCGGGCAATCTGTACGGCGGCACTGATTTGTTCCGCTACCAAGCGGGCAAATTTGAGCGCCGATTCCGAAAAAAATTCTGCCCGCACGAAAAATAAGACGCCCAAGGGTGTATGGGCGGCGCTTACCGGTAAAATGAGGGCGTGCTGCCCAGACGTTAAAATGACGCCCACCCCTTTGCTGGAAGGCGGGGTTTTTTGCGCGAGATGCTGCCATTCTTCCGGTGGTGCTTGCTGCAAAAATAACGGGTTTGCTAGCGTATGGTGGCGGTAACGCCAATAAACCGCTTCGTCTGCCGCCAATACCTCAGCGGTTTTATGCAGAACATGCTGGATACGGTCAGGCAAATTACCAGTGGTGTTGAGGGCAGTGATGGTTGATAACAACCCGTCTAAGTGGTCATTCATGGTTGGGTTCATATCGCTTATCGGAAATGACCCCTATTATAACATGCTTTATTGCAGATGCGGATGATACATTTGACCGAGCTTTCTTGCCGAAAGACTGCTTAACATCCACGAAAAGCCTGTGCTATAATGCGCTTAGAGCATTCGCACACCCGCAGGACAAACATGAACGACGCACTTGCCAAACTGGTTTGGAATGACCCGCGCACCAATGAAAAACGCGAATTCGTTTTGGTGGAAGGTGCCACCGCCACAGTAGGACGTTCCTCTAACAATGATATTCAGATTCCTGAGCAGCATATTTCGCGGCAACATGCCGTCATTAGCTTTCGGGATGGGGTATTCATGGTCAATGATTTGGGCAGCAGCAATGGCACGTTTGTGAATGACCAAAAAATCGAAGAACCGTTCCCGTTGTTCGCTGGTGATCGGATTCGTTTGTATGTCGCTGAACTGCTCTTTACGACAGCAGATGCTACCGATAGAGATGCTGCCCAGAAAACCGGGCGTTTAATCAAGCCAACCTCCAACATGAATACGACATGCAGCCTCACAGCGACTAATGGTCCCCAAGAGGGACAAACATTTGCCTTGCTGTTGGAAGATGTCAAAATTGGGCGGGCGACCACCAATGCAACGTGGGAAATTATGCTGCAAGACCCATCGGTGTCGCGCCCTCATGCCCGTTTGGTGCGTACCAAAGGCATTTGGGCAATTTTCGATTTAGATAGCAGCAATGGAACTGCCGTCAATGGCAGCCCGGTCAAAGGGGAAACAGGCTACCCTTTGACCGATGGCGATACCTTGCGGTTGGGGGGGTCTATCTTGTTATTCCGGATTGGTTGGACGGGCAATTTAAATGCATCCAATGATGCTAGCATGACCCTACCGCCCGTCTAAATGCGCCAATACCCACATCGGCTGCCCCGGCTCATGCATTGTCTGGGGCATTTTTCCAATCATGGGCAAGCATCCCATACACCTGCAAATCCACGTAGCGGTTATAGAGCCACTGTTCATCCCGATGGGTGCCTTCCAGCGCGAAGCCTAATCGCTGCGGAATAGCGCAACTCTCTTGGTTCTCAACAGCACACCGAATCACCACCCGATTTAATGCCAGTTTATCGAAGGCGTAAGCCGTCATAGCGCGGACTGCTCGCGTCATAATGCCTTTGCCCGTGTGTTCCGGCGTGAGCCAATACCCCAATTCAGTGCTGCGGTTGGCGTAGTTCCAGTAATGAAAACCGACACTGCCTGCCAACTGCCCTTGATACCACACACCCATCGAAATACCATCGCTGCGGGCATATTGGTCAAGATTCATGCGGATAAAGGCTTCTTCGTCGCTAACATCCAGCGTCGTATCCACCCAAGGCAACCAGCGCCGTAAATGACTGCGATGCTTATCCACCACCGCAAACAAGGTTTCGGCATGGTGCATCTGGAAAGGGCGCAGCACAATCTCATCGTCTACGACATAGCCGAAGTCGAGATTTGAATGGGTGATGTGCCAATCGCGGGCGAACAAGGCGTACACTTCTAAGTCAACATAATGGTCATAGACATGCCCATCAGCGCGATGGGTGCCTTCTAATTGAAAACCGAGCCGTTTGGGGATGCCAGCACTACCGGGGTTATTGGTGGCTGCCCGGATGATGATTTTGTGCAATTGGAAATAATAAAAGCCATAATCTATTAATGCCCGCACCACGCGGGTCATGATACCTTTGCCATTCACCTCTTTGGCAAGCCAATAACCAATTTCGCCTTTACGGGTGGCGGTATCGCGCACATGCACACCCACACTGCCGACGAATGCCCCCAAATAATAAACGGCAACGCTTAGGTCGGTGGCATTGGCAAAACCGCGCCGGGCATTGTGGATGAATTGGCGCGTATCTTCCACTGCAAGATGTTTGTGCGCCCACCCCAAATGCTCGCCGATATGGTGGCGATTAGCATCAATCACGGCGAATTGTGTTTCGGCTTGGGTCAAATCTTGCAAACGCAGTTCAATCTCATCATCTATATGCAGCGAGAACAAGGGCATTATCTCCTGAACAAGGTAAATTAGCGGGGACGAATCCCTAAGACCAACGCGACATCTTGCAAGCCACTGTCATCGGCAAAATCGCGTATAATCGGCAGCAGCGCCCCCAAACACATCAACACATCGGGCATCGGCAGCAGCAGCAAGGTTTTTGCAAGCTGTTTCCACAAATTAAATGACCGGTCTTTATCGCCCGCCCCACCCCACAACGCTGCCCCTTGCATCAATAATTGGGTACGAATGCCTTGCTGCGGAATCGTCAGGGCGGCTTCTAACCCCTTGTGGATGGCGGTATAGGCATCGGGCATGGACATATCGCCATTGCTGGCATCATCGGCTAATAACGGCGCTAAGATGGCGATGGCGCTGGCTTTATCATAATCTTCACCCACCGAATGAATCGCATTCAAGATAGCAGCGATTAAATCATTGCGGGCATTAGCAGGCAAAAAAGGTGCCATGGCAGCCACTAGCGTTGCCCGGTCATAACCATCTTCGATTTGGCGCAGCAGCGTCCATGCCCGCACAATCAACGCCGGGCGTTGTTCAGGGGGTAGATTCTGCGCGACCGCAACATAGACATTGGCTTTATCCAATGGGTCATCGAGTGTATCAGCGAGGACAGACACATCAGCGAACATTTCTGGCTTTAAATGCGGCGCGATGCTGATGAGCGCCCTAGCGCGTTTATATTCTAGGGGCATTTGGCGGGCGCATTGCAGCGCCTGTTTGAGTGCCTCAGCAGCTTTTTCGCCGCTTAAAGCCGGCAAAATACTCAAGAGCGTATTCAATCGCTGCTGCGTGTTGTCTAGTTCCAGAATAATATCGAGCGCCCGTAGCAATAAGCGTTCTGGCAAGTGCGTTCCCAATAGCCCGATTGCTCTAGCGCGGGCATTTTCATTGTCAATCAACCGTGCTGTTTCTAGCGCATTGGTGAGTGCCTGCTCCAACAAATGCGCGGGCAAAATATCCATCAATGCCACTAACGCTCCCACGCGCTCAAAGTGATGGGGCAGATTGGAGGCGGCGGCTAAGGCATCTAAAATGGTTTGCATCCGGGCATTTTCTGGAACATGATGTGCCAATACCGATAAAGCGTGAACCCGTGAATCTTGTTCGCGCATGGTATGGGCGACTGCCAAACTAGCGACAAGCATATTGCCCGGTAGTTGCGGTGCCAGTTCCGCCAGCAAAATTGCCCGGTCACGCTCATTGCTCAGGCTGTGGACTGCCGCCAACGCCTCACCTTGCAAATCAGTCGTGAGGTGCGGTGCTAGCGCCACTAACACTTTTGCCCGAATATGGCGGCGCGTAATCGTAATGCCAATGGTCAGGGCTTTTTCTAGCACTTGCGGGAACGCCTCGCCTTGTTGCATATATTCCAAATTGGGCGCAAAAGCGACGAGCGTCTCGGCGCGTTCTTCTTCGCCTTCAATCAGGGCGATAGCATCTAACGCGCTATGCCGTAATCGCTGCTGCATGGCTTCGCTCATGTAACGTGCCAAAGCTGTCAGCGCCCGCGCTCGTTCAACGGGTGTTTTAATGCCTTCGGCTACTTCTAAGACATAATCTTCCACATCGGGCGGCAAAGTGGGGGCTAATGTCATCAATGACCGGGCGCACAACCCGTCATTTTTTGATTCGTGCAGTTCAACCAAGACACGGCGCACGGTACGGCTGGCAACTTCCAGCGGGAGATGTGGCGCTAAGGCAATCAGGCTTCGCAAACGCGCTTCGGCATTTTTGATACTCTGGGCAATGCCCAAAACTTGTAACAACGCCGATGGTGTGGCGGGTTCGTCATTAAGCAGTGCCAACAACGGCGCAATTTCAAACAGTGTATGCGCCCGCGCCGCCGGGTCTACAATGGCTTTGGCTTGATTCCAAATATCGCGGACAATCGTCCGATATTGAGAGGCGGGCATCCGAATAGCGAGTTTCGCTAACAACGGCAAGCGGACAGTGGCATCGCCAATTTGCACTACTTCTTTAAACAATGCCTGCACCCCGTCTTCACCCAAAATTTCTGGAATGCCGGATAACACGGTTAGGCGGGCTTGCCGGATTGTGAGGGGTTTTTCTGGGTAGGGTAAGCGCGTCGGTTTGTTGCTATTGACCTGACTCAGTGCCAATAACAGCCGCAATTGTTGGCGAAAGGCGCTCGGTCCGGCATTCAGCGCCGCCAAAAATTGGGCTTGCCCAGAGGGTTGTACCTCTTGTGGAGTTATCGGCAACAGCGATTCAGTGGTATTCATCAGACTCATCAGGGAATGCGGATAGGCATTAAACAACATACCCTATTGTAAGACTGTAACGTGAAATAACGCAACTGCTTTCGCTTGAGAGTTGGTTAATTTTCGGCTTGTAACGAGCGTTAGGCGCTTTTTTGCTGCCGGAATATGCAGCAGGGTCTATAATCTACCATGCCGAGTTTAAAGTCTAAGATAGGTCGTCTATCAAAAAAGAGTCAAAAATAGTTGGGTTTTGTTTTTAAAGGACATCAAACATGAAATTTGGCGCGATGGCGGTTGAAGATGCCAGTGGCAAAATTTTGGCACATAAATTAGTGGATTCAGCGGGCAATAAGTTATTGGGCAAAGGGCGTTTATTGACGGCTGAAGATGTGCGCTTGCTGCAACAATACGGCATCGAAAGTGTGATTGTGGCGGCATTAGAGCCGACAGATTTAAGCGAAAATGAAGCGGCGCGTCGCATTGGGCAAGCGGTGGCGGGCAGCGGCGTCAAAGTGGTGGCGCCCGGCGTGGGGCGAGCCAATATCATAGCGCAAACGCAGGGCGTTCTGCGTGTGAATGTGCCTTTGCTGGAACGCCTGAACAATGTTGATATGGGCATCACGATTGCGACCAAACGCGACCATTCGCCGGTGCAGCCCGGCGAATTGGTGGCATTGGTCAAAATTGTGCCATTTGCTATCCCCGCCGCCCGCGTCATGGATATTGAGATGGTGGTTCGCAATCAAGTTCCCGTCTTATCTGTAGATGCCTTGCGTCCAGCATCCGTCGCCCTCATCATCAGCGGACCCAACAGCGCCCGCGACAAATTGTTGGCAGAATTTAATGACCCTGTTCGGCAGCGATTGGCGAACCTGAACAGCCATTTGGATGAAGTGATTTTTACAGCACACAGTGCCGAAGCAATTGCGCCACTTATCATGCAGCAGCAGCAAGCCGGACGCGATATGGTGGTGATTGCCAGCATCAGCGCGATTATGGATGTTGCCGATGTCGTGCCGACGGCGCTGCATATGGCAGGCGGTTCGCTGACGCATTTGGGCGTTCCAGTTGACCCCGGCAGTTTGTTGATGTTGGGCTATGTGGAGATGATGCCGGTCATTGGTGCGCCGGGCTGCATCAAATCGCTCAAGACCAACGTGATTGATTTTGTGCTACCCCGCCTGATTGCCGGGGAACGCCTGACTCGTGCTGATTTAGTGGCGATGGGACATGGTGGCTTGTTGGATGATATTCATGATAGACCGATGCCGCGCCAAGACAGCGGCGATGAATAAAAGGATTTTCTCGTGAATACGGTAACGCCTCATCTATTTTATTATGGACAAAATCTGGATTTACCAGAGCAACTGCCCTTGCGTGCCGGGGCGCTGACACTGCTGTACGAAAACGGCACACTGCGCCATATCCAACTTGGCGATACATTGATGGTGCAGCAAATTTATTCCGCAGTGCGCGACCAAAATTGGGGGACTATTGAACCTGTTTTTTCTGATATGCACATCACCCAAACTGCCGATTCATTTGCTATTCGCTTTGTAGCAACGCATCATCAGCATGATATTCATTTTGTTTGGCAAGGCAGCATCACGGGTGCAACCGATGGCACCATTGTGTTTAGTATGGATGGCACGGCACACTCAGATTTTTTACGCAATCGGATTGGTTTTTGCGTGCTGCATCCAGCAACGTGCGCGGGCTTGCCGTGTACGATTGAACATGTGGATGGCACGCGCACCAACGGCAGTTTTCCCCAGTATATCGCCCCACATCAGCCCTTTTTTGATATTCGTGCCATCACCTTTGCGCCATACCCCGGCTTACAGGCAGAAGTCCGCATGGAAGGCGCTAGTTTTGAAATGGAAGATCAACGTAACTGGACGGATGCTTCGTATAAAACTTACTGTACGCCCCTTGGCTTGCCTTTTCCGGTGCAAATCAAAAAAGGTGACACCATCGCACAAAAAATCACGCTGCGTTTGTTTGGCACACCCCCAACGATAAGCCTCACCGACCGCGCCTTGAGTGTCACTATCAACAACGCAGCCACCATGCCGTTGCCAACATTGGGTTTAGGCTGCGCCAGCCCTGAAGAATCACTTTCAGATAAGGCGCTTCAGCGGCTGAAAACGCTGAACTTAGCCCATTTGCGCGTAGACCTTGACCAGCGTCAGCCGAACAACCACCATCGCTTGCAGCGTGCTACACACGATGCCGTTGCTATCGGCACACAATTAGAAATCGCCGTCACGCTCACTGCCAATGCCCATGCCGAACTTGAATCGCTGGCTGAAAGCATTGCCGCCTTACAACCGCCGATTGTCCGCTGGCTGATTTTTCATGCCAACGAAAAATCTACCTCCGCGCAGTGGGTGATGCTGGCACGCACCATATTAGCCAAATTCACGCCCGATGCCGCTTTTGGCGGTGGCACAGATGCTTTTTTCACCGAATTGAATCGTGGACGACCTACACTCGACGCGCTGGATGTGGTGACATTTTCAACCAATCCGCAGGTACACGCTTTTGATAACCTCTCGTGGGCAGAAACCCTACCTGTTCATCGAGATTTGGTGTTGAGCGCCCGCCAGTTTGTCGGCGAAAAACCCATCATTGTGAGTCCTGTAACATTCAAAATGCGTTGGAATCCCAATGCCACCGGTGCTGAAACCCCCACTGCTGACGGGGAACTGCCGCGCCGGGTGGATGTGCGCCAGATGTCGTTGTTTGGCGCGGGCTGGACAATGGGCAACCTGAAATATTTTGCCGAAGCCGGGGTCGCCAGTCTGACATATTACGAGACGCACGGTTGGTTGGGCATCATGGAAACAGAAAATGGGTCGCCTTTGCCGCAAAAATTCCATTCGTATGCGGGGGGCGTTTACCCGATATATCATGTTTTTGCCGATGTGGGCGCGTTTGCAGGTGGGCAAATCAGCGCCACTCATGCCAGTGATACTCTCAAAGTAGTAGCGTTGGCGTTGCAACACGCTGGAAAACAGCGCATTTTGCTGGCAAATCTAACTCCAACTACCCAAACTGTGTATCTTGACGGGTTAAATGGCATGTTCGCGGCGTATCATTTGGACGAAACCCATGTTGAAATGGCGATGCGTGACCCCGAAATGTTCCGCGCCCAATCCGGTGACGCCATCGTGGTTGAAGCGGGCAAATTGCGCGTTCAATTGCTGCCCTACGCCCTGTGCCGATTAGATAAGCAGGATGAAACGGCATGACCAATCGCATTGTTGCGCGGTATTGGATAGAAACCGCCCATCCACTGGAAAAAGCCGCCGCTGTAATGGCGGGTGAACAATCTGCCGGAACTTTCGTGCGCGTGCCGGGCGAAACCCCTGAATTGGTGGAACGGCACGGGGCGCGAGTTGAGACAATTACTGAATTATCGGCATCCGATACGCCGTCGCTGCCGGGGTCAAAGCCACCAAAAGGCACATTACAGCCGCATTATCGGCGGGCTGAAGTCGTCTTATCGTTCCCATTTGAAAATGTCGGAACATCGCTGACAACGCTGTATACAACGGTCAGCGGCAATTTATATGAACTCGGTCAGTTTTCTGGCTTGCGTTTGTTGGATGTGGACATTCCCGAAGAATTTGCAGCGGTTTATCCGGGACCTGCCTTTGGCATTGATGGCACGCGGCGTTTATCGGGCGTGTATGACCGCCCGTTGATTGGCACCATTATTAAACCGAGCGTGGGTTTTTCGCCGGAGCAAACCGCCGAAGTCGTCAAAACATTGTGTGAAGCCGGACTCGATTTTATCAAGGATGATGAACTCCAAACCAATTCGCCGCATTCGCCCTTAAAAGACCGTGTTGCAACCGTGATGCGTGTTATCCGCGAGTATGCCGAAAAAACGGGCAAAAAAGTCATGTATGCCTTCAACATCAGCGGTGATATTGACGACATGCTGCGTGGGCATGACCTCGTATTGGCGCACGAAGGCACATGCGTCATGCTGAATTTGCTTTCGGTAGGGTTAGCGGCGGTCAGTCATATGCGCCGCCATGCTGCTTTGCCAATTCATGGGCATCGGGCAGGCTGGGGTGCTTTAACGCGCCATCCAGCATTGGGCATGGATTATAGCGCGGCGCAAAAATTATTCCGGTTGGCGGGCGCAGACCATTTGCATGTCAACGGTTTACGCAATAAATTCTGTGAAAGTGATGAGTCGGTGATGGCATCGGCACGGGCATGTACAGCGCCCTTATTCGGGGGTTATCAGGCAATGCCTGTTTTTTCATCGGGGCAGTGGGCAGGGCAAGCCCCGGATACGTTTAGCGCCTTAGGACACACCGATTTAATTTATCTGGCGGGTGGTGGCATTATGGCACATCCGGGCGGCATTGCGGCGGGCTGCGCTAGCATCAAACAAGCATGGGCAGCCGCCATGCAAGGCATTCCCTTAGACCATTACGCCGCAATGCATACTGAACTAAAACAAGCGATTGAAATGTACGGCACATTATGAACGATTATTTGTTGACCTATTATGGCGATGATTTTACCGGGTCAACCGATGTCATGGAGGCATTGGTTTTAGGTGGCGTCCCAACCGTGTTATTGTTGGAAACCCCCGACCCCGATTTTATCCGTGAACAATTTCCCTATGTGCGGGCAGTGGGAGTAGCGGGCATCAGCCGGGCGATGACGCCGGACGAGATGACGGCTGAACTTCAGCCGAAATTTATGGCACTAAAAGCGTTAGGCGCACCCCTATTTCATTACAAAATCTGCTCCACATTTGATTCGTCACCGACAATTGGCAGCATCGGTCATGCGATTGAGCTTGGCTATGCTATTTTTGAACCCTCCAGCGTGCCACTATTGGTCGGCGCACCGGCGCTTAAACGATATGTGGTTTTTGGCAATCTATTTGCCACCGTCGCCGGGCAAACCTATCGTCTGGATCGGCACCCCACCATGAGCAAACACCCGATTACCCCCATGTCGGAGAGCGATTTGCGATTACACTTGGGCAAACAAACAGCACGCAAAATCGGGCTGATAGACATCACCCAATTGAATGTTCCCCAAGCCGATTTACAACATGCCTATCAAACGCTTATCGAACAGGGCAATGAGATTATCTTGTTTGATACGCTCGATACTGCTCATTTACAGGCGATTGGGCAGGTATTATGGGAAAATCACCCCGAATTAATTGTAGGGTCATCCGGCGTAGAATATGCGCTCACCGGGCATTGGCGCGAAAAAGGCATTGTGCAACCAGCGATGCCATTGCCATCACCGGGCGCGGTTGACCAATTAATTGTGATGTGTGGCAGTGCCGCCCCTACCACCAAAGCGCAAATTGAATGGGCATTGGCACAAGGTTTTGTCGGCATTCGGTTGGATACAGCCCGGTTAGTTGACCCCAATTACGCCCAAATCACCATTGAACAGGTGCTGAAAACGGCATTGGATATTTTGGGGCAAGGCAAAAACATCATCCTATATTCCGCATTGGGTCCCGATGACCCCGCCATTGCCCAAACCCGCGAGCATCTCCATCAATTGGCATTAGACAGCACCTCGGTCAGCACAATTTTGGGCAAGCAACAGGGGTTAATTCTAGCCGCACTCTTAAAACGCACTGGACTGCGGCGGGTGTGTGTGGCGGGTGGCGATACCTCTGGGCAAGTGGCGCAGCAATTGGGCATCTTCGCGCTGGAAATCGTCACACCGATTGCACCGGGAGCGCCTTTATGTCGTGCCAGTTCGTATAACCCGGCTTTGCATGGGCTAGAAATTGCGTTTAAAGGCGGGCAGAACGGCGATAAAACCTATTTCGGCGCGATTCAACGGGGTAGTGCCTATTAGCCAATGTTTACAACACTGCCCATCGTTTAAATCAAATCTTAGTGAGTGCTTGACAAAACCGACAGAAACATCGTATACTTCTGGAAACAATGTTACCAGCAATTGGAAACACCGATGCAAGAGGAGAAAAAATACAAATTCCATGCCGACTTGCGGGAAGATGCGCGAGAACTCTTAAGGCGTAATCTTGTAGATGCGGCTGACCACATCCTCACGACTGAAGGTGCCAATGCGCTGACTGTCAGACGTATTGCCGACGAACTTAATGCTTCCACAAAAGTGATTTATAGTCTTTTTGGGGGCAAAGACGGACTCGCTAATGAGTTATACCTAGAGGGATGCTATCGTCTACGCCACTTTATGGAACAGATTACCCCCCAACAAAAAGCCCATGACTATGTGATTCAATGTGGTTGGGCATATTGGGAATTTGCGATGCAAAATCCGGGTTATTATGCTGTGATGTTTGGCAATGCTATTCCGCAGTTTCAGCCCAATGCTGAAAGTCTAGCTACGGTTACGACAGCATTTAAGATTCTAATCCAAAATTTGGGTGAATATCAAGCATCCCAAGCGTTGGTTATTCAAGACACCATCGAGACAATCTATATTATGTGGTCATCTTTGCATGGGGTCATTAGTTTACTTAATGGGCGACATTATTCCCAAGAGGTGGCACACACCCTATACGAAAAAACACTGATAATGCTGACCAATGCGTTGTTCACACAATAAATGTATTCGGTGTTTAGGTAACATTGTTACCGTTTTGCATCAATGTTTTTAATCAATGTGGAGGATACAATGGCAATCTATCGTGGTAAAACCGTTCTGATTACAGGCGCTTCTTCCGGCATCGGAGAAGTTTTTGCCAAAGAATTTGCTCAACAGGGGGCGACTCTTATTCTCGTTGCCCGTTCCGAAGATAAATTGCAGCAATTATGCCAAACATTATCTCAGCAGCATGGTATTCAGGCTTTTGCTGTTCCTATGGATTTAACCCAGCCTAACGCTGCCCAGACCTTGTATCAACAGACTCAAGCCAACCACTGGACTGTTGATATTTTGATCAACAATGCCGGTTTTGCCACACATGGTTACTTTGATTCATTATCTTTATCCCGGCAGGTGGATGAACTGACACTAAACATTGTGGCACTTGTAGAACTGAGTCATCTGTTCATGCAAGGCATGGTACAGAGGGGCAGCGGTGCGATTATTAATGTCAGTTCAACCTCGGCGTTTCAGCCCGTACCGTATATGGCGGTGTATGCGGCAACGAAAGCCTTTGTATTATCGTTCAGTGAAGCCCTGTGGGAAGAAAACCGCAAGCGTGGCATCATCGTTTTGGCACTATGTCCGGGTGCAACTGAGACCGGCTTTTTTGATGTGGTGGGTGCAAAAGAAGCATCTGTGGGACAACGCGCCACACCGCAAGCCGTCGTTGAAGTGGCGTTACGCGCTCTCCACCGCAAACAAAGTGTGGTTATCCAAGGACGCCTCAATAATTTCTTGGCACTGTTGCCCCGTCTTTTGCCGCGTCAGATGACCGTTGGCATTGTCGGGCGCACAGTACAACCCAAATCTTCCTGATGATTAGAAACAATGTTACCTTTAAGCAACGTAACAAACGTGACTAGGCTGTGCTGTGGAAGAACCTTTTTGCCACAAGTAGCAACGGTTAGACAGCGGCTATCACGTTCAGGATTGACCGAACCTATCCATCTCACTATAATGCACGGGTTTAGTTCGCTGGTTATTGACAATAAAGGACACTGTAAATGGGACCGCTGCCCAAGCGAAAATTATCGCGCTCCCGCACCCGCCGCCGCCGCGCCCATGATGCGCTGGTATTAAAGCATCTGGTGGTGTGCGAAAGTTGTGGAGAATATCACATCTCGCATCAGGTCTGCCCCAAATGCGGCAGCTATCGGGGTGAGACGATCATTGAAATCGAAGAAGACTAATTTTAGCGCGTCTGACTCGGCATTTTGGAAAAATCGTGCTATGCTTTGGCACGATTTTTTATTTCTGACCCAGAGTAGAAATTAAATTTCCATGATAACTCCTGAAAAAACCGCCTTTTTATTTCCTGGGCAAGCCTCGCAGGTGGTGGGCATGGGCAAAGACTTTGCCGAAACCTACCCCGTCGCCCGCGCTGTTTTCGCTCAGGCAGATGCTATTTTAGGCTTGCCGTTCTCCCACATGATGTTCGAGGGACCCGAAGCCGAATTAGATGACACCTATAACACGCAGCCTGCGGTGTATATTTGCAGCGTGGCGATTTTGCGCGTGTTGTGGCAAGAACGTCCGCTTTTTGTTCCAGCGGGCGCGGCAGGGCATAGCTTGGGCGAACTCACGGCGTTGACGGCGGCGGGGGCATTAACCTTTGAAGATGGCTTGCCCCTCGTGCGGGAACGGGCGCGGCTGATGCGGGCTGCGGGTGAGCAGCATTCCGGCGCAATGGCAGCGATTTTAGGCGCAGAATTAAGCGATGTTGAAAAATTGTGTGCCGCCGCTGCCGAAAAAACCAGTAAGCCGTTGGTCATCGCCAATGACAATTGTCCGGGGCAAATTGCTATTTCCGGCGATAGTGCAGCGTTGGACGCGGCGCTGGAGATGGCGAAAGAATTTGGCATCAAGAAATATATTCGCTTGCCCGTGAGTGTTGCCACGCATTCGCCGCTGATGGCACCTGCCGAAGCGGATTTTACCAAGCGTGTGCAAGCAACGGCGTTTTCGCTGCCCGCATTCCCGGTTTATGCCAACGTCAGCGTGCAGCCCCTCACGACTGTAGATGCGATACGGACTGAACTGGAAATGCAATTGACGCGCCCGGTACGTTGGCGCGAAATTATTGAGGCGATGATTGCCAATGGCGTTGAGATGTTTATTGAAGTTGGTTCTAAAACCGTTTTGACTGGGTTAATGCGCCGGATTGACAAAGAAAAAACGACGGTCAATCTCGATTCGGTAGCGGCGTTTAGCGCGTTTTTACAGCAAAATACATGAAAAATTCGTTAAATTTCGCATTCTGGCGCGTTGTGTGCAACCCCTTCTGATGATAGTATTATACACCGTTGCCTTGTCGTGTTAATAAATTTGACAAGGCAACAATCCAAGACCCAATACCCAGTCTTATTTGCTTATGATGAGGAGTGAACCAGATGACTCGAAGCCGGTTGTCTATTTATTTACTGTTTGCGGCGGTCATGCTGATGTTGGTTGCTGCCTGTGCGCCAACAACCCCCACCGCAACCCCCCGCCCGACCAATACACCCGTACCCGCCACCGATGTCCCGGCGGCAACGGCAGAAGCACAAGTTGCGACTGAAGAAGTTGCTGCTGCCACTGTTGAAGCCACCGAAGAAGCGGTTGCGACTGAAGAAGCCGCTGCCGCCACTGTTGAAGCCACCGAAGAAGCGGCTGCCGCTACCGAAGAAGGTGTATCAGTAGCAATGGCAACTGCGGAAGTCACTGAAGAAGCGGTTGCGACTGAAGAAGTTGCTGCTGCCACTGTTGAAGCCACCGAAGAAGCGGTCGCCACTGAAGAAGCTGTGTCAGTCGCATTAGCAACTGCCGAAGTGACCGAAGAACCTGTTGCCACACAAGAAGCAGTCGCTACTGAAGAAGTGGTCGCCACTGAAGAAGCCGTTGCGACACAAGAAGCGGTCGCTACTGAAGAAGCCGTTGCCACACAAGAAGCCGCTGCGACTGAAGAAGCTGTCGCAACTGAAGAAGTTGCCGCAACTGAAGAACCAGTTGCCACTGAAGAAGCGGTCACATTGCCCGCTGCTAACCAGACTTATGAAGGCGATGTTTTCACCTTCACCTATTTTGAAGGTTGGGAAGCGACTGTGGGTGGACGTGGCGCTGGCGAACAAGTGACCATCCGCAAAGACGATGCCGTTGTGTATGTGTATGGACCCACAGCGTATGATGGGGTTCTCGCCGGGCGTGAAGTCTCTGCCGAAGAAGCCTTGACGTTGTTTGTAGATGGCGTTGGGTTTGAACCGGGTGAAGCCATGGACTCGGATATGGGTGCAGCGACGATTGGTGTTTCTTTGCCGCGCCGCAACCTGACGGGCAGCGCCACCTTGGTTGACTTGCAAAATGGACGCACAGGTGTTGTCGTCGCCATGAGTCCTGAAGCCGCTGCTGAACTGGATGCCCTGAAAGCGATTGTGCTTGGCTCGTTTGTCTACCCGCCTGATTTGGTAGATGTGGCTGCCTCCAACGAAGATTTCAGCACCTTAGTCGCCGCAGTGGAAGCCGCTGGCTTGGTAGACACCTTGCGCGGTGGTAGCTTCACGGTCTTTGCCCCCACCAATGATGCCTTTGCTGCTGCTTTGGAAGAATTGGGCTTAACCGCCGAAGAACTGCTCGCGGATACTGCCACTCTAACCACTATCCTGACCTACCATGTTGTTCCCGCCGCCGAAGATGGCTCGTTGGCATTGTCCTCTACATTGACGGACGATTTGGTATTGACCACTGCCGCCACCGCAGCAGATGGCACGCCGCTGACACTGACCATCAGCATTGATGGGGATACCGTGATGGTGAATGATGCCACCGTGACCACCGCCGATATTGAAGCCGCTAATGGCGTGATTCATGTGATTGATAAAGTCCTGATGCCGCCGATGCCCGAACCCGAAGTCGTCCCAACGGAAGAAGCTGCCGCAACTGCCGAAGCCACCGCGGAAGCAACTGCTGAAGCGACCGACGCTGCTGCCGCCCCTGCTGGCACGATTGTCGAAGTTGCTGTTGGGAACGAAGATTTCAGCACTTTGGTGGCGGCTGTGACCACCGCTGGTCTGGTCGAAACGCTGAGTGGCGAAGGTCCTTTCACCGTTTTCGCACCAACTAACGAAGCCTTTGCCGCCGCGCTGGAAGCTCTCGATTTAACGGTCGAAGAACTTTTGGCAGATACCGAACTGCTCACCAGCATCCTGACCTATCATGTTGTTTCTGGCGAAGTCTTGGCAGAAGCTGTCATGGGCATGGATGGTGAAGAAGTCGAAACGGTTAATGGCGCCACCATCACGATTACCGTGGATGGCGATACCGTGAAGGTCAATGATGCTACTGTCATTGCCACCGACATCATTGCCAGCAACGGCGTTATCCATGTGATTGATGCCGTGTTAGTCCCGCCGGCAGGCGAATAAACTAGGTTTTTTGGGTGAGGGGATAGCGTATCCTCTCACCCATTTGTCCATCAAAAATCCTCTTTTGCCCCGCGTAAATGGTCATTGCCCAATCACCAATCTAAGCGAAGTCGCCCCATCTGCTACATTTGCTGAAACCAGCACAGCGCGGTAAGCTATGCCGATTGTTTTTGCACGTCTAAATTACAAATGCCAGTTCATGCCCAAAAGGAGTTTTTACATGTCCGATACTGTGATTCGTTTTGATTTGCCCCAAAGCGATATTCCGCATCATTGGTATAATATTCAGGCAGATTTGCCGCGTCCGCTGCCCCCGGTGCTGCACCCCGGCACGCATCAGCCTATCGGACCCGCCGATTTAGAGCCCTTGTTCCCGATGGCGCTCATCATGCAAGAAGTCAGCCAAGACCGCTACATCGAAATCCCGGACGAAGTGCGCGAAATTTATAAACTGTGGCGCCCCACCCCCTTGCTTCGCGCCCGCCGCTTAGAAAAAATGCTGGATACCCCCGCCCATATTTATTACAAATACGAAGGTGTTTCGCCCTCTGGTAGCCACAAATTGAATACGGCTGTGCCGCAGGCATACTTTAATAAACAAGAAGGCGTCAGCGGCTTGACGACAGAAACAGGTGCTGGGCAATGGGGAACGGCGCTATCGCAAGCGTGTAGTTTCTTCGGCATGGAATGTGTTGTCTATATGGTCAAAGTCAGTTATGAACAAAAACCCTATCGGGCGGCAATCATGCGGTCTTTTGGGGCGAGCGTCACCCCCAGTCCTAGCAGCCTCACCCAAGCCGGGCGCGGCATTCTGGCGCAAAACCCGCATAGTACCGGGTCACTCGGCATTGCCATTAGCGAAGCAGTTGAAGCCGCAGCCACCAGCGGCGGCAAATACAAGTACGCGCTAGGGTCAGTGTTGAATCATGTGTTGATGCACCAAACGGTTATTGGACAAGAATGCCTGAAACAAATGGAAGTAGCGGGCGCATATCCTGATGTGATTATCGCGCCAACGGGCGGTGGCAGCAATTTTGCGGGGATTAGCTTGCCGTTTGTGCATCAAAACCTGACGGCAGGCAAAAAGACACGCATTTTGGCGATTGAACCCGCCGCTTGCCCTAGCTTGACTCGTGGCAAATATGTTTACGATTTTGGCGATACCGCCGGGATAGCACCGATGGTCAAGATGTATACGCTGGGTCATGGCTTCGTGCCAGCACCTTTGCACGCGGGCGGCTTGCGTTATCATGGCATGGCAAGCGTCGTCTGTGAATTGTATGACCAAGGCTTGATAGAAGCCCAAGCTGTGCCGCAGTTGGAAACGTTCAGCGCCGCCATTACCTTCGCCCGTGCCGAAGGCATTATCCCCGCGCCAGAAGCCGCACATGGCATCGCCGGCGCTATCCGCGAAGCCCAAGCCGCCAAAGAAGCGGGCGAAAAACGGGTGATTCTATTTAATTTGTGCGGACATGGGCATTTTGATATGAGTGCCTACACCGCCTACATGAACGATGAGTTGACCGATTACGAGTATCCGCAAGAGGCGATTGAAGCAGCAATGGCACAACTGCCCCAGATTTAAGTGCAAGCGCCACCACCTAGCGCATTAGCATCACCACAGAGATAAAATTTATTGGGCAGCAGGCATTGAACCGCTGCCCAATTTTGATTATGCTTGCGCTTCAAATGATTGTTATGGAATGAGGTTGCAGTTATGCAGAAAATCATACGCCGCCTATTGGCGTTGTGGCTATTGGTCGTGGTGGCAGTGCCATGGGTGGCAGCCGACGAAGCCATTGAAATTGAAGTGGAAGTCGTGATTCCCGGCGTGAAATTCAGTGGGGCGTGTGCGCTGTTGACCAGAGACATGCCGCGCAGCGACGCCTGTGATGCTGAAATTGCGGCTAATCCACTGCCAGAATTAACCCAACTGATTGAATATGATGAAACGCGGGATGGCATCGCTAAATCCCGTGCTGTCATGTTGCCCGAAACTGCCATACCGTATCCCATTGGTTGGCAAAAACGCAACTGGTATTTTATGGATGGACCCGGCATTTTACCCGCCGCCGACGATTGGACGAATAAACGGCTCGTAGACCATTATGAGATGTTTTATATCTACCATGCCGTGTTTGAAGATAATGCGTGGTGGTATTTGATTGGCGCTGGCAAATGGATGAAAGAAGATTATGTATCGGTCTTGCAACTGCCACAGCGCCCAGAGCAGGTGAGTGGACGCTGGTTTGCCATTGATTTGCAGCAGCAAGTCTTGATGGTGATGGAAGATGACCAACCCGTCATGGCAACGCTGGTTTCCAGTGGATATTGGCTGGATACGACCGAAGGCTTATTCCAAGTCTATGCCCGCACTTTGTCCATGCGGATGATTGGACCCCCCGGCGCGAAACCACCTGTCTATGATTTTCAGACCAAATGGGCGATGTTTTTTAACGAACATCAGGCGGTTCATAGCGCCAGTTTTCATAACCATTTTGGGCTAAAACGCAGTCATGGTTGTGTCAACATGGTGCCGGGCGATATTGAATGGCTGTGGCATTATTTGGGCGAAAATGCCGATGAATGGGATCCAGTTGCCGATAGTTTCCGTGTGGATAACCCAGAACTTGCGCCGTGGGTACTCGTGTTCAATAGCAACCGCGATATTGTAGTACAAAGTTGGTGAAGCCAACGGGGATATGGCGCGTGCCACATCCCTAAAAATTTTCTACAACGATAACAAATAGGCGATAATATCTTCAATTTGCTCGGCTGTCAGCGTATAGCGATAACTGCGCGGCATGATGCCCGGCATGGCTTGCGGCATAATGTTGTCATCAGGATTTAGAATAACCGCCCGCAAATAATCGCGGGCATTTTTGGTGGGTGCTTTGCTGATGGCACGTTCCCCAATCCCTTTTAAGGGCGGTCCCACCATCCAATTATCGTCGGTGGTGCTGTGGCACGCATTACACGCCGCAGCACTATGAAACAAGTCAGCGCCGTTGGTGGCATTGCCCACAAAAGTCGCCGTTGGTTCGGCATCTAGCGGCACAGGCGTGGGCGTGGGCGAGCCATACAACAAATATCCAAAATATTCGGTGGCAGGCGCACATGCCGTTCCGGTTAAATCAGCCGCAGATAACAAGGGTTGGTCACTTTCGGAAACGAGGGTACTGCTCCATACCGTAACGATAAGTCCCAATGCAAAGGTTGTGGTCAATAAAAATACCAGAATTTTGATACGCATGATGGGATGCCCCCCAAAAAGCTGTTGTCAGGTGATTGATGTGAACTGTTTCCAGTCTAAAGGGGCTATGACTTGTGTTAGGAGTGACAATTGGCGGGATTCAGGCATGACATTTTTCCGCGATGTGGGCTGAACTTTTGGCTTTAGCCCGGTGTCTAAACCCTAGCAGCCGTACAAACCCCTCACTTGCCGCTGCTGCACAATTCGGGTAACATCCCTACACGCACAGGAGCGAACTATTTTCATGAAACATGCACTCATTACCGGCGGTGCCGGCTTCATCGGCAGCCATCTTTCAGAATTGCTATTGGAACGCGGCTACCGCGTCACGATTATTGATAATCTCAGCACCGGACAATTTCGCAATATCGAACATCTCGTCACGCATCCTCACTTTCGGTTTGCCATTGAAGATATTCGCAATATTCACATCACCGATCGGTTGGTGAGCGAATGTGATTTGATTGTGCATCTTGCCGCAGCGGTGGGTGTGCGAAAAATCATTGAAGAACCGATTAACACCATTGAAGTCAACATCGGCGGCACCGAAACCCTGCTTAAAACGGCGCGGCGCTATCGCAAAAAGATTCTCGTGGCGTCCACTTCCGAAGTGTATGGCAAAGGCGTCAGTTTTCCTTTCCGGGAAGATGATGACAGCGTGTTAGGTCCCACATCGCGCAGCCGTTGGAGTTATGCTGCGTCCAAGGCGATTGATGAATTTTTGGCATTGGCATATCATTACGAAGCCGAATTGCCCGTCGTGATTTTCCGGTTGTTCAACACGGTGGGACCACGTCAGCAAGGGCAATATGGGATGGTGCTGCCGCGTTTTGTACAATGGGCATTGGCAAATGAACCTATCCAAGTGTATGGCGATGGCGACCAGCAGCGGTGTTTTTGTAATGTGCGCGATGTTGTGGATGCCATGCATCGCCTGTCCGAAGCGCCTACCGCCGTCGGGCAAGTGGTGAATATTGGTAGCAGCGAAGAAATTAGTATTCTACAATTGGCAGAATTGGTACGCACGCGGGCAAACAGCACCTCGGTGATTCAACGGATTCCGTATGAAGAGGCGTATCAAACACCGGGCTTTGAAGATTTTCGGCGGCGTGTGCCAGCATTGGATAAAATTGGTAGAATTGCCGGTTGGGAGCCGACGACACCGTTGAACGATACCATTGACCAGATTATCGCTTATTATAGGGAGTAGAGTAACAATGGGCGAACTCACCCGTAAAGAACTACTGATGGCATTGATACCATCTGGCACAAAACCACGTTTGGCAGGGGTAGATTTATCTGCCATGAATTTGATGCGCTTGGATTTTGAAGGGGCAAACATGCGCGGCGCAAAAGTGAATGCCTCCAATTTGCAAGAAGCCATTTTACGCAACACCAACATGACCGGTGCCGATTTATCAGCGGCACAGTTGCCGTATGCCGATTTAAGCGGCGCACAGCTAACTGTGTGCAATTTTTCTGGTGCGAATCTGACCGGCACGCGCCTTGCGACGGCGAATCTGACCAATTCTATTTTGAATGGTGCCAATCTCACGGGCGCAAATTTAAAAGGGGCGAATGTCAGCGGCGTCAAATTTGATGAGAATACGGTGTGGCCCGATGGCAAAAAAGGCAGTGCTGGCAACCCCGCTACCTATACTGCCTAAAAATCCTGACAAAACTTAAATCCTCATCTTGCCAGAATTGCGTGTAAGATTAACAGAAATGGATGATGTATCGGGGTAGCTATCTAGGTTGCCCCGGTACTCAGCGACTTTTGTTCGCGCTGTTCGTAGGAGAATACACAATGACCCCTCTGGCATTATTGTTTTTTGCAACATTCGCTATCATTCTCGTCGGAACTTATCTGGCAATTCGGCGAGGTATCCCACGTCCTGGCTTGGTCTCGGCAGCGTGTGTGGTACTTAATGTGATTTTGATGAGCCTGTTCGCGTCATCACAGCCGGATGTTATTTGGCTACATGCCTTATTGGTGGGTGTTTTATTAGGCGGCGGCTTAAGCCTAGCAGCACTGGCGATGGCATGGTATTTCCACGGGAATGATGTTCGGGAGCAGAAATTGAAGGCGCAAATGGCGGCATCAGGGATGCAGCGCGAGGCTTAAACGGCTTGCAGGATTTTGTGGCTGCAAAAGGGCGCGGAGCAATGCGCCCTTTGTCCACATTTTTAGAGACCCGCTTCTTTACGCAAGGTATCAGCTTTATCGGTGCGTTCCCACGCCACATTCAGGTCATCGCGCCCAAAGTGACCATACGCCGCTGTCTGGCGGAAAATGGGCTTACGCAGTTCCAAATCGCGGATAATCGCGGCTGGACGCATATCAAAATGAGAGCGAATCAGGGCTTCGATTTTGCTATCTTCGATTTTGCCCGTGCCGAAGGTTTCCACAGCTAACGAAGTCGGTTGTGCCACACCAATGGCATACGATAACTGGAGTTCAAAGCGGTCAGCGATGCCCGCCGCCAAGATCGGAAGAGC
>JALHOR010000039.1 GCA_022842885.1 Anaerolineae bacterium | reverse complement strand
TTCCCGATTTACCCGAACCTAATTTAATTGCCCGGATTCGCCAACGGCTCTTTCGTTTAGGCTCGATCCGAACTCGTTATTCAGATCAAGTTGCCGCATAATTGGCGAAGGTATTGAACCACCGGAAACAATATGATATTGATTGTCCTGTTTTAGAGGCGATCTTTGGGCAGTGGGTTAGCATCTTCCAAATATTTCAGCACGGGATATAACCCCGATTTGATAATCCGCTGGATTTCATCATGAACGGGGCGGTCTTTGGGCTTGTCATCCATCACACGAATAGATAAACGCCCGATGATGTTGCTCAATAATTGGGATTGGCGGTGGTGATTAGCACGCTGACGTGGATTTTCTAGCGTGTTTAAGTTGACCGCTTGGGCAAGCCAATCGTATAACATACTGACCACGGCAATATCAAATGACCATGCCCCTTTAAACTTGCGTTGGTTATCAGGGTCATCAATGTGGGTGACTTCTTCTGTGGCAAGCGCACTAAAATAATCAGCACCATAAGAAATTAAGAACCATTCTTTTGCCAGTTGGTCGGTTTCTTTCAAACCCACATAGGTGATGTTCTCGATTTCTGGGAGGGGTTCATCGGCAACGCCAAATACATAAATGTGCTTGGCTTGTTTTGCCAATTGGCGATAGCGTTTCATTTGCGGCTTAAAGCGGCTGAGGCGCTGGAACGCGGCAAAAATCACAGTTTCAGCGCCATCAATCAGCGTCGAATTTTCAATTTCATTGCTGATGATGGTCATGATACGTCGTCCATTGAGGATAGATACATCGCGCAAGCTGCGTTTGGTGAGCGCATACACCGAAAACTCAGGGACAATATTAAACGATTTCATGGGATTGACTCGGTTATGTGAACGATATGCCAACAAGCATAGCCGCATTCGCTTAATATTGCTTAAGGCGCGTGTGAGAAGGTGGGGTTAAAGTATGGTTTTATAGTAGGATATTTTGTTATAATTAACCTATTATACTTGTTAGTATCTGATAGGAAAATAAAATGGATGACTTTGAAAAACATTTACAACCAGTAGATGATGGATTGCCTATCCGAGAAAGCAATGAATATGCTCGTTATAAACTAAAGGCTCTTGAAATTTATATACAAATCACCAACACTGCTATGCGTGATAAACCATGGGCTGAGAGATACTATATTGATTTGCAAGCAGGTCCCGGTAAAAACAAAATTGGCAATGAAATTTTGTTAGGTTCACCATTGATTGCTTTACTAAATGAATACCCATTTACTCAATATCGCTTTAATGAGCTAAATCCTGAACTTGCTCAAGCTCTACAACAGCGTATTAATACAAGCCCATTGCATAACCGAGTAAAAATCTACCAAAAGGATGCGAATGAGGTCGTCACAGAAATTTGCGATGAGATTCGGCGTGTGGAAAAGTCAAAAACAAAAGAGCAATGGTCTACCTTAAACCTTGCTTTTCTTGACCCCGAAGGTCTGGAACTTCACTGGTCAACCGTAGAACAGTTGGCTCAAATCAGCAAAATGGACTTCATCATCAATTTTTCGACAAGCGGCATCATCCGTAGTATTGGCGCAAATTATGTTGATGCCGTTAATCGCTTTTTTGGAAATGCAGATTGGCAAAGTGGGGATTTATCAGGCGACATTGTAAAAAGGCGGCGTTCTTTGATTGATATATACTTAAATCAACTTAAAAAATTAGACTATTTTATAGAAATTGACCCTGAACTTGGTACCCATGATATATCCTTCAAAAATAGTCGTAACACCGAAGTTTACAGCCTAATTTTCGCCAGTAAAAGTCAATTAGGCGATAAATTTTGGCGACAGGCGAGAAAAAGTTCTAGTCCGCGAAGATTACCGGGATTTGGAGATTGAATAAATCAACTGTTTCAGGAAACTCCTCACGCCAAGGCGACCAAAGTAAATTACCTTTAAAAAATACTTTTGTGCTTTGTGCATCCAAAACGCACAAAACATTTTCTATCCACTCAGGGCGGGGTTGATAAGTCTTCATGCCATTGGTTGCCGCGCCGATAACCGCCCATTGTAAATTGCTACCTTCTAACAATGGGGCAATATCAAAACTCAAGGGTTCAATGCTCATCCATTTCACCGGCACATCTATTTCATGAAGAACATCTAACATACGCTGCACCATGCGTTGTTGCTGCCCGAAAGACAACGGTTTTCCAAACATCATTGTGGGCGGCGCACTGACCCCAATCCAAACATTGGGCGGAAATTCAAATTCTTTTAGGCGCGGGGCATTTTTAGTCAACAGTTGGAATGTGTGCCAGTGTGCCTTACGGCAAATATCCAATACTTGTTCAACTTGTTCTTGAGGAACCCAACTGCCCATCAAATCGCTCATGCTATCCAGAAAAATCTTTGCGGGTGTTTTTTGCTTCAATGGCTCTTCGAGCATGTGCGGATTCCAGTAATGATGTTCAAAGCCATGTTCATAAGCTTTTTGGGCGACTCGCTCTGCAATCGTTTCGGCATAACATTCAGCGATACTGCCATCTGGCATCGTCCAACGGCAACCATGCTGGCAACCCCGCACGGGATTCCACGTGTAATCACACCATTCAATGCCGCGCCCACCGCTTGATTTACGTTGTTTATTCATACCAATGCCATTTCAAATACCATTACATTTTGAGGGTTGATAATATGAGTGTAATTTAAATGATGGAAATTAGCAATTTAAAGAACTTTCGTTCTATTTTAGAACAGATGACGATAAATAGCAATGTTTTTGACATCACTACCCCAACATCTGCTTCGGGCGATACTGAATTGCTTCTGCGACATGCGGCACTTCGATGAGGTCGCTGCTGGCTAAATCGGCGATGGTGCGGCTGAGTTTGAGGACGCGGTGATAGCCCCGGGCGCTGAGTTGCATTTTTCGCACGGAGAGTTCCAATAATTGTTTGGCATCGGGTTTTAAGATGCAAAATTGCTGCACTTCGCCGGCACCCATATCAGAATTGGCATAAATCGCCGGGAAATCTTTGAAGCGGCTTTGTTGGCGTTCTCGTGCGGTAGTGACGCGCTGCCGAATCGCTACCGATGCTTCGGCGCGGGTATTGCTCATGAGTTTGTCGTAATCCACGCGCGGCACATCCACATGAATATCAATTCTATCCAGCAAGGGTCCTGATAATTTGCTCTGGTAGCGTTGAATCATCGCCGGAGTGCAAGTACAAGCGCGGCTGCTATCGCCAAAATAGCCACAAGGACAAGGGTTATGAGCGCAAACCAGCAAAAAATTTGCTGGGAATGTGAGCGTGCCTTTGGCACGGCTAATCGTGACAATTTTATCTTCAATCGGTTGGCGCATCACTTCCAGCACACTCTGATGAAATTCGTTGATTTCATCCAAAAATAGCACCCCGCGATGACTCAGGCTGATGAGTCCCGGTCGCGGAATCGTGCCGCCACCCACTAAGCCCGCTTGGCTAATCGTATGATGCGGGCTTTGGAACGGGCGAAAACGCAGCAGTGGTTGGTCACTATGCAGCATATCCGCCACCGAATAAATACGGGTTACTTCCAATGCTTCATCCAAGGTGAGAGGTGGCAAAATGCCGGGCAATGCCCGCGCTAATAAACTTTTACCTACACCGGGCGACCCCACCATCCGCACATTATGATTACCCGCACAGGCAATTTCGAGCGCCCGTTTGATATGTTCTTGTCCCTTAATATCGGCAAAATCCACAATATCATCCGGCAGCGGCAAATCGTCTAGTGTGAGGGGTGGCGCTTCATAAGGCAGAATGGGATTTAAACCATACAGATGCTCGACCAACTGCGCGAGTGTTTCTACCGGAATAATATTAATGCCCGGTACGAGTGCCGCTTGGGGTGCATCTTCCGCAGGCACATACAGCGTATGATAGCCTTCTTGGCAGGCGGTATATGCCATAGGCATAACACCTTTCACATGCCGCACGCGCCCATCTAACGACAGTTCACCGATAAACAATGCGCCATCTAAAACACCCAATGGCACTTGGTCAGTTGCCGCTAGCACGCCTACCGCCATCGCCAAATCGTAAGCAGGTCCGTGTTTGGGCATATCCGCCGGACTCAAGTTGACGATGTACCCCTTATTAGCGAAGGTCAGCCCAGAATTTTTAATCGCGGCTCGCACGCGCTCACGACTTTCTTTGACCGCCGCATCCGGCAAGCCCACCACCGCAAACGATGGAATCCCGGCACGCGGATTAAAATCCACCTGCACCTCAATCAGGCTGCCTTCCAAGCCAAACACGGCGCACGCATGGGCGATAGCGAGCATAAAAATGTCCTGTAGTGTATTTATCGTCCTATATGTAGTATATAAGGTCACGATTGAATAATAACAATTGAAAACTTGTGTTTATGCCCCCTCTCATCGAATGTATCCCGAATTTTTCCGAAGGGCGCGATATGGCAGTGGTAGATGCCATCGTCAGCGCCATAGAAGCGGTGCCGAGCGTTAAATTGCTGCATCGCACATCGGATGTTGACCACCACCGCAGCGTCATGACATTTGCTGGCACGCCGGATGCAGTGGCAGAAGCGGCGTTCCAGAGCATCAAAATCGCTGCCGAAAAAATTGATTTGGAGCAGCAGCACGGCGCACATCCCCGCTTGGGTGCAGCCGATGTCGTCCCATTTGTCCCGTTGCGTGA
This sequence comes from Anaerolineae bacterium, assembly GCA_022842885.1. Taxonomy (GTDB): domain Bacteria; phylum Chloroflexota; class Anaerolineae; order Aggregatilineales; family Phototrophicaceae; genus JALHOR01. The sequence goes on along the minus strand of JALHOR010000039.1, from coordinate 42,240 downwards.
TGTCTCGATGGCAGATTGTGTGGCATTGGCGCGGCTATTGGGACAGCGCGTAGGCACAGAATTGCAATTGCCTGTATATCTTTACGAAGCCGCTGCGACACGCCCTGATCGTGTGAATCTAGCGCATGTCCGGCGTGGCGAATACGACGGACTCAAACAGACCATCCACGCGCCAGAACGCCAGCCCGATTTTGGTCCTGCAAAAGTCGGTAAAGCCGGAGCAGTGATTATCGGCGCACGCCCCTTGTTGATTGCCTTCAACATCTATTTGGCGAAAAATGATGTAAAAGTGGCAAAAATCATCGCACAGCACATTCGAGAATCCTCTGGTGGGTTGCCCGGCATCAAGGCGCTTGGTCTATTCGTGCATGGTAGAGCGCAAGTCAGCCTGAATATCACCGATTTTCGGCGCACTTCGATTTTTCAGGTCATGCGGGCAATCCGTGATTTGGCAGCACAATATGATAACAGTGTCGCATTCTCCGAATTAATTGGCTTAATTCCTCAAGCCGCCCTCATCAATCAAGAAACTCAGACGATTATGCCGCCCGATGTACTGCGTTTTTTAAGCTGCGCAACCAGCGATACAACGCTGCCGCTGCTCTACGCCGCCGATTATCTGCAATTGGTGGATTTTACGCCGGATGATGTGCTGGAAATCGCGCTGCAAAACGCCGGATTGCTCTAAAACATCGCCGCAGTTTTTAACCATTTTTTACCCTGATTCTCCTATCGTAATCAAACTAAATAGTTAAGATTATCGTGGAGATGAGTCACGCTGTATAATATCAATACAATATCAGGTTCAGGGAAGGAGCGCCGCATGGCAAATTCTGTGCCACTGGTGCTAGTGGTAGATGATAACGAAATGAATCGAGACATGCTCTCGCGCCGCCTTAAGCGCCAAGAGTATGAAGTGCTGATGGCGGAAGATGGGGAACGTGCCTTAGAAATGCTGCAAGAGCATCCGTTTGATTTGGTCTTGCTGGATATTATGATGCCCAAACTCAGCGGTTATGAAGTATTAGAGCGCATCAAAAAAGATGATACCATGCGCCATCTGCCCGTGATTATGATTTCGGCTGTAGATGATTTGGATAGTGTGGTGAAATGTATTGAATTGGGCGCAGAAGATTATCTGTTTAAGCCGTTTAACCCGGTATTGCTGAAAGCGCGGGTGAGCGCCAGCCTAGAAAAACGCCTGTTGCAACAATCGGCGATTGGCGCTGCCGAACTCGCCCCCTATTTACAGGCGATGCAAGCTGAAATAGCGACACTGAGTGGCGCTATCAGCGGTGAGGGGCAACCGGCGCTGGAACGCTTACAACAAACTTTAGCCGTGCTTATGCAGCGTGTCAGTTCTTAACAACCCGCCATCTGCGATTCAATAAGGGCAGCACCGTATGGATAGTCAATCAATGCTGGATATTATGTGGATACTGATGAGTGCCGCGCTGGTTTTTTTGATGCAAGCGGCATTTTTATGTTTAGAATCCGGGTTGACACGCACCAAAAACAACATCAATGTGGCACTCAAAAATTTAACCGATTTTGGCGTGACCACGGTGATATTCTGGTTGTTTGGGTTCGGTATCATGTTTGGGGTGACTGCTGGCGGACTGGTAGGGACAAACCAATTTTTGCTGGATTTTGATGGGAATAATGCCCGCCTCATTGCCTTTTTTATTTTTCAGGTCATGTTTTGCGGCACTGCCATCACAATTGTGTCGGGGGCAATCGCAGAACGGATACGCTTTAATGCCTTTATCATTGCTTGTGTCGTGGTGTGTGGCTTGGTGTATCCGGTCTTTGGGCATTGGGCGTGGAATGGGGTTGAAAACAACACCTTTAGCGGCTGGTTAGGGGCAATCGGTTTTCGGGATTTTGCCGGCTCAACGGTTGTTCACAGCGTCGGTGGGTGGACATCGTTGGCGTTGTTACTCATTTTGAAGCAGCGTACCGGACGTTTTAATGCCGATGGCAGCGTCAATGCCATTCCGGGTGCCAATTTGCCGCTGGCAGCCTTGGGAGTGATGTTGCTGTGGATTGGCTGGATAGGCTTTAATGGCGGCAGTTTGCTAGTGATGGATGGCAAAGTCACCTCCGTGATTGCCAATACGCTTATGGCTGGCGGTGCTGGCTTAGTCGTCGCCCTCATCACGAGCTACTTTTTAACCGGGCATTCTGAAGCTGGCGACGTGATGAACGGTACGTTGGCGGGGTTGGTCGCGGTCACTGCCGGCGCGAATGCCTTGACCATCTCGCAATCGGTGCTGGTGGGCGGGATTGGTGCTGTGGTATGTATCTTCGTAGATCGCTTGCTGCTGCGGCTTCAGATTGATGATGCCGTCGGTGCGATTCCGGTGCATTTGGGCGGCGGGATTTTGGGGACATTGGCAGTTGGGATTTTGGGTAATCCTGAATTTTTGGGTTTTGACCTGACCTCGTTTAATCGTTTGCAATTTATTGGCACTCAAATCTTAGGCATTATCGTCTGTGGCGTTTGGACGTTTACGGTTGTGTACGTTATTTTTCGCATTGTGAATCGGATTTATCCACTGCGCGTCTCGGTTGAAGATGAATATATCGGTTTAAATATTTCCGAACATCAGGCACGCAACGATATTTTTGAACTGATTCAAGTCATGGATGAGCAATCGCGCACCGGGGATTTAAGCCTGCGTGTGCCAGTTGAACCATTCACCCAAGTCGGGCAAATTGCCGCCAAATACAATCAGGTGATGAGTGCCTTAGATGAAGCGGTGAATCGCACCAATGCCATTATTCGTACTGCGATGGATGCGATTATCACGTTCACCAGCGATACTTTCACCATTAACAGTTTGAATCCCGCCGCAGAAACCATGTTTGGTTACGTCCCAGAAAAATTAAATGGCGAACCTGTCACGCGCTTGCTGCTACCTTGGAGTGCCGCCCTAGCACGCGGCATCCATATTGAAGCGCGGGACTTTGCGGGCGTTATCGAACAAATGGCGGCGATGAGTGGGTATCAAGAGATGGTCGGGCAGCGTGCCAATGGCAAACCATTTCCATTAGAAGTCATGATTATCCGCGTGGATTTGGCAGATAATAAACGCTTTTATACCGGGACATTCCGCGATATTTCTGACCGCAAAGAGGCAGAATTAGCGTTGCAACGCAGCGAAGAATATTACCGCCGCTTGATAGAAAATGCTTCTGATTTAATTACGATTATTGACCGCGACGGCATCATCACCTACCAAAGTCCATCTATTACGCGCATTTTGGGGTATGAGCCAGAAGAATTAGTAGGGCAAAGCATTTTTGCGTTTAACCACCCGGAAGAAACGGACTTTTTGTTGAATCGCTTCACGCGGTTGATACAGGCACGCAATAACGAAACTGGCACACTGATTGAATTTCGGCTGCGGCATAAACAAGGGTCGTGGCGCATGATGCAAGCGGTTGGCACCAATATGATTGCCGAAACTTTCATCAGCGGCATCGTATTAAACACCCGCGATATTACCCAGCAAAAAGAGGCAGAAGCCGCCCGGCGTGCCAGCGAAGATAAATCCGCAGCCATTATCAAACAGATAGACGAAGGCTACTACGAAGTTGATTTGCGCGGCTACTTCACTTTTTATAATGATGCTATGCTGAATGTGTTGGGGTACGTGGGCGAAAATCTGATTGGCAAAAATAACCGTGACATCATGGATGACGACACTGCCAAGCAGGTGTTCCAATATTACAATCAGATTTTTACAACCGGCGACGCCCTACGCGATGTGGAATTTAGTATTTTTACCAAAGAGGGTAAACGGCGCTATATCGAATTATCGGCATCGCTCGTTCATGATAGTGCTGGTAAACCCCAAGGTTTTCGCGGCATTGCCCGCAATATCACCACACGGCGCGAAGCCGAGGCGCTCTTGCGCCGCCAGAATCAGTATCTTTCAACGCTTCACGAGATTGCCCTGACGCTCATGGAACGGCTGGAACTCGATGATTTGATGGTGAGCATCCTCAACCGTTCCGGGCAACTGCTCGGTACAACGCATGGATATATTTATCTCCATGCGACCGATGCTGATCTGTTGCGGTTGGAAGCCGGTACTGGCATGTTCGCCGGGCAAATCGGCGCGACTATCGGCGAAGATGAAGGCATGACCGGGCGTGTTTGGTCAACAGGTGAGCCGCTTTTGATTGAAAATTATAGTCTGTGGGAAGGACGCCTCGCCGGGGCATATTACGACCAAATTAAATCGGCGCTGGCAGTCCCGCTTAAACATAGTCAGGATGTTGTCGGTGTTTTGGGTTTAGTCCAAGTCGAAAATGACCAACATTTTTCATCGGAAACCATTGATACGCTGGCACTCTTTGCAGAACTGGCGGCAATTGCCGTAGACAATGCCCGTTTATACACGGCTGCCCAACATGAGATTAAAGAGCGAGTACGGACGCAAGCCGCTTTAACCCTGAATCAAGCCAACTTGTCGGCAGTGATTGAGAATACCTCTGATTTTATCTGGTCTGTTGACCGCCAACATATCGTGGTGATTTGCAACCTTAGCTCACAATTGGGTTTTCAGCAGGTCTATGGGAGTACCTTACAGCAAGGCGTCAATATTTTATCGCTGCTGCCGGATGCCATTCGCAGTGAATGGGCAGAACGTTATACCCGCGTCTTTAATGGCGAATCTATGGTCGTAGAAGAACAATACGATTTTGGCGGTTTTGTTGCCGATGTCGAAATTTCGTTCAATCCGATTATGGGGCAAGAAGGCGTCATTACGGGGGTCGCGTGTGTCGCCCGCGATATTACCTTCCGCAAGCAAACAGAACGCCAGTTAGAAGCCGCCCGCGATGCCGCTGAATCTGCCAACCGGGCAAAGAGTGCCTTTTTAGCGAATATGAGCCACGAACTCCGCACCCCTCTCAACGCCATTATCGGTTACAGCGAAATGCTAGAAGAAGAAATGACCGATATGGGCAATGAGGATATGGTGCCAGATTTGAAGAAAATTCAATCGGCTGGCAGTCATCTGCTCGATTTGATTAATAATATTCTGGATTTATCCAAAATCGAAGCGGGACGCATGGAGTTATACATTGAGGCATTTCATGTGCCGACCATGCTGGAAGAAGTGGGCAATACCATTCAGCCTTTGATAGAGAAAAACAAGAATATATTTCACATACAATTGGCTAACGAGCTTGGCGTTATGCACGCCGATTTGACCAAAACGCGCCAAACACTGCTGAATCTTTTGAGCAATGCCACCAAATTCACTGAAAAAGGGCAAATTACCCTCAGTGTGCAGCGCCGCCATGACCGCGGCGATAACCGCGATTGGCTGTATTTTGCGGTGAGCGATACGGGCATTGGGATGACGCCTGACCAATTGCAGGAAGTCTTTAAAGAATTTACGCAAGCCGATGTTTCGACCACGCGCAAATATGGCGGCACTGGCTTGGGCTTGACCATTAGCCGGCGTTTTTGCCAGATGATGGGCGGCGATATTACGGTTGAATCGGCATTGGGGGTTGGCACAAACTTTACGGTCATTTTGCCTGCGGAGGTCATGGAAGCCAATGAGAGCGTCAAAATCGCTGCGCCTGTCACCCTGCCCAAGCTCGCTGATGTCAAAACTGGCAGCAAAATTTTGGTCATTGATGATGACCCCACCGTGCGCGAACTGATTAGTCGCTCGCTGCAACGCGATGGTTTTGTCGTGTATGTCGCCGCTAGTGGCAAAGAAGGCTTGGAATTGGCACAGGAAATCCTACCGGATGCCATTACATTGGATGTGATGATGGGTGGTATGGATGGTTGGACAGTCTTATCGGCATTAAAAGCCAATCCCACCTTGGTGGATATTCCGGTGATTATGCTGACGATGGTAGATGACCGCAATCGCGGCTTTGCTTTGGGGGCAACCGATTATTTAACCAAACCAATTGACCGCCGCCGTTTAACCGATTTGCTGCTAAAATATCGGAAGAACAAAGGCGATACAGGTAGACTTCCTCCCGGCAGTATCCTCATCGTAGAAGATGATTTGGATACCCGTGATGTATTGTATCGCACGCTGGAACGGTCTGGTTGGGGGGTAAAAACCGCTGCCAATGGGCGCGAAGCCCTCGACATTCTGGAAGATGACGAAGAGAAAAAAGACCTACCCAATTTGATTCTGCTCGATTTGATGATGCCAGAAATGGATGGTTTCCAGTTCGTCAGTGCGATGCAGCAAGTGTCAACCTGGCGCAATATTCCAATTGTGGTCTTGACTGCGAAAGACTTGACCCAAGAAGACTATCAGAAACTCAATGGGTATGTTGAACAAGTGATGAGCAAACAAATCTATACCCGTGAGCAGTTATTACATGAAGTTCGGCAGTTGGTCATCGCCCGCATTAACGACAATCAAAAACGGGGTGAGGGGTAAGGGAACATGACACTCAAAATTTTATTGGTAGAAGATAATGAGATGAATTTGGATATGCTCTCGCGGCGGTTAGAACGACGCAATTACGAAATTTTGATTGCGATGGACGGGGCGCAAGGCGTAGAAATGACCAAGATTCATCTGCCCGATTTAATTTTAATGGATATGAGTTTGCCAGTGATGGACGGTTGGGAAGCCACCCGCCGTATCAAGAGTGACCCCACCACCACCCATATTCCCATTATTGCCCTCACGGCACATGCTATTGCTGGCGATAGAGAACGGTGTTTGGCGGCGGGTTGCAATGAATACGAAAGTAAACCCGTGAAATTTCCGCGATTACTGGCGAAAATAGAGCAATTCTTGGGTGTTTCTTCGGATGGTCATTCCGAAGAATAAGACAGAGTTTATTCACATATGGCTGCGACCCACGACGCGGGGCGTTTCGGCATGAGTGTATCAAGACGATGAAAGCAACTATGAGTACAGAATCGTCGGTCAAAACCCCCGGCAGACGTTATATTTTGCATAATCCCCTCGGCAAAGGCGGGATGGGTGTGGTTTATCGCGCCACTGACCGTTTAACTGGGCGCGAGGTCGCTTTAAAACAAGTGCTGACGGATATTGAAGTGCTAGGGCTGAACAGCACTTCGATGACTGATTTTCGCATGGCATTGGCACGCGAATTCAAATTATCTTCCTCGCTGCGGCATCCGAATATTATCCAAGTATTGGATTACGGGTTCGATAGCAACCAACACCCTTATTTTACGATGGAACTGCTGCCTACACCGCAAACCATCCTAGAAGCGGGTTTGCAACAATCGCTCACTGGTAAAGTGAATTTGCTCGTGCAGACATTGTATGCCTTGGCATATCTGCACCGCCGGGGCATTGTTCACCGCGATTTAAAACCAGCCAATATTCTGGTTGCCGACGAGACCGTTAAAGTCCTAGATTTCGGGTTATCCGTCGTGCAGGGCAGGCAAAACCAACCGCAAGAAGACATTGTGGATACCACCGCCGGAACATTAGCATACATGGCACCCGAAATCCTCATGGGGGAAACATCCGGGGTGGCTGCCGATTTATATGCTGTGGGCATGATGGCATATGAGATGATTGCTCATCATCATCCGTTTGAACTGGATAATCCGGCAATGTTGATTAACGACATCATGTTCACCATGCCGGATATATCGGCGCTGGATGTGAGTGATTATCTGGCGACGGTGATTGCCCGCTTGCTACAAAAAGATCCAGCAGAACGCTATAACGATGCCAGCGAAGTTGCGGCAGCATTGCGTAATGCTGTTAATTTGCCAGAAAATATCGAACTTTCGGCAATCCGCGAAAGTTTCTTGCAAGCCGCCAGCCTTGTAGGGCGCGATGATGAACTGAAGCAACTTGCCGATGCGCTGGAACATGCGCTACAAGGGCAGGGTGGCACTTGGTTAATTGCCGGGGAAAATGGCGTTGGCAAGACGCGCCTCGTAGATGAACTGCGCCGCTTGGCGATGGTCAAAGGCGCAACCGTAATGCGTGGGCAAGCCGTGCATGTCGGCAGTCGTCCTTATGAATCATGGTTGCCGATTCTGCGCTGGTTAGCACTGCTCAACGATACTTTTACATCCGAAGATTTACAACTTCTCAAGCAATTTATCCCCGATATTCATACCTTATTGCCAGAGATTGCCACAGATATTGAGCCAACATCGCTGCCGCCTGCCAAAGTTCGCGCTCGTTTGTTGGAACTGTTAGAGCGCATTCTTCGCAGCCAACCCACGCCTGTTGTGATGATTTTTGAAGATTTGCATTGGGCAGGCAGCGAAACCCTTAAACTCTTGGCAGATTTCCACAAACGGGTGACAGATTTGCCGCTGCTGGTGCTAGCAACGTTTCGGGATGATGAAAAACCCGATTTGGCAGCCAGTTTACCGGGGATGCCCGTGATGAAACTGCGCCGCCTCAGCGAACAAGCCATCGCTGATTTGAGCGCCGCCATGTTGGGGGATGCCGGACGCAGCCCACAAGTGGTCGAACTGCTGCGCCGTGAGACCGAAGGCAATGTTTTCTTTGTGGTCGAAGTCGTGCGGGCGCTGGCTTCCGAAGTGGGGCATTTGGAACAAATCGGACGGATGACGCTGCCACAACGGGTTTTTGCTGGCGGTATGAACGCGGTTTTGCAGCGGCGTTTGGGCTTGATTAGTGCTGATGACCAAGCCTTGCTGCGCGTGGCAGCCGTTATGGGGCGCGAGTTGGATTTGCCCCTACTGCAAACTTTAGCCGAGAATATCCATTTTGAAATTTGGCTCACCCGTTGTTCCAGTGCTGCCTTGTTAGAAGTGGAAAATGACCAATGGCGCTTCGCCCACGACAAGTTGCGCGAACAATTGTTAGAAGATACGCCGGAAGTGGAACGCCGCGAACTGCATCAGCGCGTGGTGCAGGCATTAGAAAATTACCATACTCCAGCAGGCAATTTGCTGATGCATGTGGCAGCCTTGGCATATCACAGCGGCAAAGCTGGCGATATTGCCAAAGAAGATTATTATATTACGCTCTCCGGCGAACAAGCGTTACGCAATGGGGCGTATCAAGAAGCCCTCGATTTCTTGATGCGGGCGCAAACGCTGCTAGACCGCCTGACATTGACGCCAGAAGAAAAAATAGACCGCCAAATTACGCTGCAACAGCGCATCGCTGAGGCGCATTTGGGCATGGGTAATTATGTGACTGCCCGCACCATCTATCAATCGGTGTTGGCAAGCAGCCAAGCTACCGGGAACAAGCCCGCCAGTGCCGGAGCGTATCGGGCATTGGGGGATGTGGCATTGGTGCAAGAAAATTTTGAAGAAGCGCGGCATCTGTATCAACACAGTCTGGCGCTCTATCGTGAATTGGAAGATGAATCAGGGACAGCCCGTGCCTTGAATAGCTTGGGCAATGTTGCTTATGAAATGGGCGATACGACCGAAGCCCGGCAATTGTATCAAGAAAGTTTGTCGTTAGCGCGTAGTTTGGGCGAAGATTGGGGGATGGCGGGGGCGGGGGCAAGCCGCATCACGCAAGAATTCCCGGCTGTAAACCCCACGAAACGCGCTGAATATCAAATAGCGCGGCAACGTTTTGAGCAAGAACTTGGGGAGTATACGGTGCAAGATAACAAGCCACGTATGGCAACGACCCTATATGCGATGGGCATTGCCGCCCAAGATGTGGGCGAATTGGACGATGCGATTCAACATTTTCGCAAGAGCATTGCCATCTGGCAAAATTTAGACAACGCCATTGAAGTTGCCCGCTGTTATGAACGGATGGGCAGCGTAGCATTGGCACAGCAGCATCATGACGAAGCATGGCGTTATTTTCGCCATGCCCTCCAAGCGTCGGTGGGCAGTGAAGTCACCGCCGCCACGCTCTATGCCCTCATAGGCATTGCCCGTGTGATGATCATCCGTAACCAACCGCAGCAGGCATTAGAATTATTGGCGTTTCTGCTGCATTATCCCAAAAGCCCAGAAGACCTTCAGGATATGGCGGAATCATTCATCTTCCGGCTGGAAAATGATTTGCCGCCGAATGTCGTGGAAAATGCTTGGGACACAGGCAAAACCAGCGATTTAGGCACGATTGTCGCCCAACTGTTGGTGTAACGTCATTTTTTTAATGACGCTTAATCTATTTACTCTCGTGGACTCACATGGTTCTAAATGTTTCAGGTAGAATCAGCGTGGGTCATAGCGTCTGTGTTGTACCATAACACCACCCCTAACCTATCAATACAAAAAAATTTCGCCCTGCAACTAAAATATGGGGTTTTGTAGGCTTTTAATCTTTACGACACAATCCACAGGATAAAACAATCTATGCAGCACTCAGAGCCGAAAGCTATGCGGCGCAACTTCGTTGTGAACGTCGCTGATGGCGGATTTTTTGGGTTGGGAATGGGCTTATCCTCATTCGTGACTGTTATTCCGTTATTCATCGCCACCCTCACCGATTCAACTGTCCTCATTGGTTTAATCGGCACTTTACATGTATTGGGCTGGCAACTGCCGCAGATATTTACGGCGAATCTGGTGCGGCGGCAGCGGCGTTATCTGCCCTTTGTTTTACGGATGACCTTGCATGAACGTTGGCCCTATGCGGGCATGGCATTGGTCGCTTTGGCATTGGTCTTGTGGGGCATGGATAAAAACACGGCGCTAATACTCACCTTTTTCTTCGTGACTTGGCATTCGTTGGGTGGCGGTTTCACGGCGACAGCATGGCAAAGCATGATTGGTAAAATCATTCCAGCGAGTTTTCGGGGAACATTTTTTGGCACGCAATCGGGCGCAGCCAATTTATTGTCTAGCGGCGGGTCGTTTGTCGCCGGGTTGCTGTTGGTGGCAGCGCCGTATCCGTATAACTACGCGCTTTGTTTCTTCCTGACGTTTCTGGCGATGATGTTCTCGTTTGTGTTTTTGGCAGTCACGCGCGAAGATGAGCATGAGCCGGTGGTCAAAACCAAACGCAGCGAACAACCCTTTTGGTCAAATTTGGCACGTATTTTGCGTGAAGATAGCAATTTCCGCTGGTTTTTGGGGGCGCGGATTGTGTCAACCTTCGGCACGATGGCGGTGGCATTTTACGCCATTTATGCCGTCCGTGAGTATAATATGGATGCTGCCACCGCTGGATTGATGGCAAGTATCCTCACTTTGGCACAAACATTTGCTAGCCCCATTGTTGGGCGATTGGGCGATAAATATGGGCATCGCCTGATGTTTGCGATGGGCAATGGGTTATTGGGTATCAGCATTTTATTGGCGATGAATGCGCCGTCATTGGTGTGGTTCTATGCCGTATTTGCCCTCGCCGGCGCAGCCAACAGCACCAACTGGACAACAATTCTTTCGATTACGACTGAATTTGGCACAGATGCCGAGCGTCCTTTTTACATTGGTCTCACCAACACGATGATTGCTCCGGCAACTTTGGCAGCGCCCATCATTGGCGGACTTTTGGTGGATATATTTGGTTTTCAGACCATGTTTGTGGTCGCATTGCTGGCAGGCATAATCACAGTAGGGGTTGTTTTGGGCGTCATGCGTGACCCGCGCAAATATAAACGCGAAGAACGTTTGGCAGTGGCAACGGGGGATTAAAAACAAGGCTCATATTCAGATTGTGTGAAAAATGCATCGTTGCAGGGGCGAGGCATGCCTCGCCCCTACGAAAAACCACCTGTTTTGAACAATCCTAAAATCAAAAACGGGCTGATGAAAACCCATTAGCCCGTTTTTTATGCCAGCATTTTTTGCTTATTGGATAGTCACTGCCGGGATTTGCAGCACTTGCCCCACATAAATCTGATTGGGGTTGCTGATATTATTGACCTGCGCCAACACTGTCATGCTGATGCCATAGCGGCGGGCAATGCGGCTGAGGGTATCGCCACGCTGCACCGTGTAAGTGCTGTTATCCACGATGGTAATCATCTTCACGCACAGGCTTTGCCCCACCAAAATGCGATTGGGATTCGTGATTTTGTTCCACGTTTGCAATTGCGCTGCTGTAACCCCCATAGCGCGGGCAATGCGACTGAGAGTATCACCTTGCTGCACGGTATAAAATGCGCCGCAGGATGTACTACTCGATTGCGCTTGCGTGGCGGGTACGAACAGCATCCCCATGATGAGCGTCATCAGACCAATCAGCGCCACTAAACGATTTTTACGAGTGTACGACATGATGTTTTCTCCTGTTTGAGTTGTTGTGTTTGCTTTACAGGAGAAAAGACGCCGGATTCAGGCGCAGTGTTCCCACTTTGTTGTAAAAGAGTGATAAATTTCACAAAGCGTTTCGGAACAACGGAACAGACAAGCAAAAAGACCTGCTCCACATTGGAACAGGTCTTTATTGGTGCTAATTTTTAGGCTATGTTATTGCTGGAAAGGCTTAACCGCCCATTTGCGGTTCGTACCACGTTGCCAACCCGGTCTGGATTTGGTCAGCGGCTTCCTGCGCGGTCAATTCGCCATTGAGCAGGCGGGCGCTGGCATTCCACAGTTCCAATTCGTTGTTCGGTTCGCCACGCGACAAAATCTGATACGCCGAGCGAATGGTGGATTCGCATTCACCACGCCAGCTTAAAAATTCGGCGGCTAAAGCATCTTCAATCGTGATTTCATGATTGGAGAGGGTGAAGAAACCGGGCAATTGGTTGGAATACAGTTCAGCAAATTCTTGGGTAGTCATCCATTCCAAGAAAATCATGGCGGCTTCGCTATTGGCGCTGCCAGCATTCATGCCCATCGCAATATCGGTATGGTCGCTGATATAGCAAGTTTCCGCACCTGCGGGTGCCGGGGGTTTGAACGCGCCCATTTCAAAATCTACCTGAGAACGGAACACACCAATATCCCATGAACCAGCGGGATAAACAGCCGCCTGACCCAGAATGAACAGATTTTGGGCATCGGGGTAAGACAGTGCCTGATAGCCATCAGACATGAAGGGTTGCCATTTTGCCAACGCTTCAAACGCTGCCAAGAAGCCACCTTCGTTGTATTTGGCTTCGCCGGAAATCAAGCCCAAGCGACCTTCTTCGCCGCCCCAATAGTTGGGACCAATATTTTGGTAGCCCATTGTAGCGGATTCCCATTGGTCTTTTGTTCCCATCGCCAACGGTGCATACATGCCACCGTCTTTGATAGCTTGCAACAGTGCCAAAAATTCTTCTTCAGTGGCGGGTTCTTCTAAGCCAAGTTCGGCAAAAATATCGGCGTTATACAGGAAACCATGAATTACGGATGCCATCGGCACGCAGAAAACATCGCTGCCATCGTCGGTAATCCACGCGCTTTTTGCCACATCGCTGAAGTTTTCCATGCCAGCCAAATCATTCAAAGATGCCAGATGTCCATTGTCGAACAGTTCCAACGACAAATCGAACGGACGGCAGGTAATGAGGTCGCCTGCGGTGCCGGCTTCCAATTTCGCGTTCAACGCGGCGTTATATTCGGTGGGGGCGGTGGGAACAAATTCAACTTGAATATTGGGGTATTGGGCTTCAAAGGCGGGGATAATGACATCTTGCCAAATGGTCAAATCATCGTTGCGCCAGCTTTCAATCGTCAGCGTGACACTATCCTGAGCGCCGACAATGCCTGTGAGCAGCACTGCCAACAGCGCCATCATCAAGACCACTTTTTTCATACAGAAAGCTCCTTAAATTTATTCTGACACAATAAAAAGACTGGTGTTTGTTAGCTATCCTGCTTTTCAGTCTGGCGGCTATTCTAGCACGGTGTTGGCACTTCTGCCAAAGAAAATTTGTGAGGTACAAGAGCAATTGCATCAAATCCCACTGCCCGAATATCCCTCAAAAGGCTTATAATGCTATTTTTTATGGCTGCAAAGCTGAACACAGGAAATTGGCAATATGGTGTATATTCTCGTCACGAATGATGACGGCATTCACGCGCCGGGCATCTTGGCGCTGGCACAAGCCATGCAAACAATTGGGGATGTTCAAGTGGCTGCCCCATCTATTAATCAAAGTGCCAGCGGGCATAAGAAGACCTTGTTTCATGATATTCCCGTCAAAGAAACGACGATTGGGGCTGGCATTCCGGCGTTGTCTGTTGGGGGGTCGCCAGCAGATTGTATTGCTTTAGCTGCGATGGGTTTGCGCCCATGGCCCCCCGATATTGTGGTTTCCGGCATTAATCGTGGTGAAAACATGAGCCAGGACATTACCTACAGCGGCACGGTAACAGCGGCGCTAGAAGCCACTATCCAAGGCATTCCAGCGGTAGCGGTATCTTTCACCAAACGCGATGCGGATAGCGTTGAAGATTATCAAGAAGCCGCCCGCATCGCCCAAGTGGTTGTTCGGCATGTTTTAGCGAAAAAACTGCCCCCCTTAACCATCTTGAATCTGAATGTGCCGCAGGGCAACGTCAAAGGCATTCGGCTAACGCGGCAAGGGGTACGCATTTATCTGGATGAATTAGCCCGTGAAGGCGATATTGTCCGCATTGTCGGCGAACCACCGACGGGCAATTTAGATGAAGCCGGCACTGATTTGTGGGCAGTAGAAAATGGCTATGCCAGCCTCACCCCGATTCACCTCGACATGACCGCCCATCGTTTTCTGGCAGATTTAGCGGCATGGGATATTACGATTTGAGATGAACAAAGCGCCTATTTTGCTGTGGGGTTATGCCCTGCTTTTCGCCATCTTTACCACGCTGCCCTATCTGCTTGGGGCAGCCAATACGCCTGCTGGTAGCGTCTACAGTGGGGCATTGCTGATTCCGGGGGGATTTCAGGTAGATTATAACAGTCATATGGCGAAGATGTGGCAAGGCGCACGCGGTGACTGGGATTATCAACTGTTGTTCACGCATGAAGACCATCCGGGCTTGCCGGGCGTGCAGATTTTTTATGTGGCATTGGGCGTATTCGCAAATCTGACTGGACTCAGTTTTCCGGCAACCTATCAGCTTGCGCGTTTTTTGCTGACTGTCGCCATTGTGCTGTTGTTATGGGCATTCGCTCGCCATTTTTTCGTAAGACCGCGTGACCACTGGACGGTGGTCTTATTTGGAACAATCGTCATGGGCGTGGGCTGGCTGATGTTTTTGCTGCTGCCACACCTGACGCAGCAAGTCGCGCCGATAGAATTTTGGCTCTCGGATGCGTATCACTTCACCGGGGCGCTGTATATGCCGCATTTTAGCGCCGCTATCTGCCTGCAAATGCTGGCACTATTGGCATTGTTGCATTGGCTGCAACGCCCGGCTATTATGCCAATGCTCATCATAACGGTGGCATTAGCACTGGATGCTTTCATTCAGCCGTATGTCGTGTTATTGATGTTTCCCTTATTTGGCAGCGTGCTTCTTATGCGCTGGTTTTTCCAACGGCGCATCATTTTGACTGATTTTTGGCTGCTCATTCCGGGGGTATTGCATGGAGGCATCGCAGTTTGGCAATATGCCATGATTAGCGGGCATCCGGTGTGGAAAAATTTTAGTGACCAAAATATCACTCTATCACCCGAACCTATTTATTATGTGTTTGGGTATTTGCCGTTACTGCTGCCCATTGCTATCGGCATTGTTGACTATTTTCGCACACACAGGGGCAGGTTATTTCGCGCTTCAACGCCAAACGCTGATACTTTACAAATAAAATGGCTGATTCTTATATTATGGATGGTCTTTGTCCTCATACTGCTTTATGCCCCCACTGCTACGCAACGCCGTTATTTGTTGGGGGTGCAAACGCCGCTGGCAGTGCTTGCAGCGGTTGGTTGGGCAATGTGGCTGAAAAATATGCCATTGGCACGCTGGCGATTTTTCACGTTGATTTATGTGGCAATGGGGGCAATACCATCACTGCTGCTGCTCGTCTCCAATAGCACAGCCATGATGAACACCCAACACAATCCAGTGTTTTATACGCCTGATGAAGTCGCGGGTTATGCATGGTTGCGTGAGAATGCAGCATCAGAAGATATTATTTTAACGACCATGCAGCGCGATGGCACGGGCAGCGGCGGTAGATTGGTTGCCATGACTGGACAGCGCGTGTTTATCGGGCATTGGATTGAGACGATTTATTTTGCGGATAAGATCGCTCAATTAGAACAATTTTTTGCAGCGCCAACTGCCGATACTTGGCGACAAGACTTTCTAAAATCTATCGGCATTGATTATGTCTGGCATGATGATTATGCCCGCCGTATGGGGGCTTGGTCGCCTGCGAATCAGACGTATTTAGAGATGGTTTTTGAGCGCGACTCCATCCAAATTTATCGTATTGTAACGCCTGAATAAAGCCAAATTATCATGCTGCGTTCCCGGTCTTTTCGTTTATTCCTGCTCGTGTCACTGCTGTTAGCAAGTGGCATTGTGTTTTTTTTCAATGAGCAGCCCGGTTTTACCGATGCCTTTTATCACTACAACGCCGCGAGTCGCCTTGCTGCGGGTGATGGTTTTGTAGACGATTATTTGTGGACGTTCATCGGCGCACCCGATAGTTTGCCAGCGCCTTCGCATCTCTATTGGATGCCGGGAACATCTATCATCGCCGCCGCAGGCATGGTGGTTTTTGGCAACACCTATGCCGCTGCCCAAATTGGCTTGGCATTGACCTTGTGGGGTGCGGCGCTCATCGCTTATTTTTTGGGGCTGCGCCTTGGCGGAACGCAGCGGCACGCTTGGTTCGCTGGATTATGGTTGCTAGGCGGTGGTTATTATATGCGCTTCTGGGGCGCTACCGATACCTTTGCGCCGTATGCCTTTTTTGGCGCAATGGCACTCGTGTGGATGGGCATTGCCGCCGAAAAAACGACTCAGGAGTCAGGCGCGTATCGTTGGTGGTTTTTGGCGGGCATTTTCGCGGCTTGCGGGCATCTGATTCGTAGCGATGGCGTGCTGCTGGTGACTATCGGATTATGGACGATAGTTTATCCTTGGAACTCAACATCGCTGCGCCAAAAAGGGATTGGCAGCCTTATTTTTCTTGCTGGCTATGGTCTGATTATGCTGCCATGGTTCGGACGAAATCTAAGTGTCGTTGGCGCGATTTTGCCAACAGGTGGCACACAAGCACTTTGGTATACCGAATACAATGATTTATTTAATTATCCACCGGATGCCAATCCGCAGACTTTTTTTGCCGATGGCATTGGCTTACTCGTCGAATCGCGCTGGCAGGCGTTGTTCAGCCCGGACGGGGGCGCGTTGTGGATATTCATCGCTGTGCAGGGCATTATCGCCTTAACGCCCTTTATCCTTGTTGGGGCATGGCAGCGCCGCAAAATGCCTTTTTTGCGCGGCATGTTATGGTTTGCGCTGGGCATTCATCTGGCATTTCCGTTGTTGTTCCCGTTTCCGGGGATGCGCGGCGGGTTGTTTCATGCGGCGACGGCACTCATGCCGTGGTGGTTGGCATTGGCATTGGCGGGATTAGATGATGTGATTGTGTGGATCGGCAAACGGCGGCGACATTGGCGGACAACACATGCTAAATGGGTGTTTACACTCGGCTTAACGGTGTTGGTCATGGGATTGAGTTTTTCGATAGCGTCACCGAATCGCGTTCTTCAGCATATTCCTTCGTTATACACCGCCTTAGAGACAATTTTGCCCGCCGAGGCGCGAGTGATGATTAATGACCCGGCGCAATTGTATTATTTTACGGGGCGCGGCGGCATCACTTTCCCGAATGAAAGCCCAGACATTTTGCTGGAACTTGCCCAAACATATCAAATTGACTATGTATTAATCGAAATTACCCGCGCTGGTTTTTTGGCAATCCCGATTCCGTTTACATTTGACCTCGATAACCCGCCAGCGTTTTTGCAGGAGATGCACTGGGCTGTGCCGTCAACGCGGCTTTATCGCATTATCAACGCGCCATAATTGCCGCCAAAAGCCTGTTTTAAGCAAAAAACACATACTTTTAATACAAAAAATGACGATATTTTTGCATACCTTAACCAAAGATTAATGTGTGGGTAGATGTTTTCATGTTACAAATTATTTTATAACTTGTGATAAGGAAATTAAGCATGACTCACGCTGAAAAACCACTTATTCTCTTTACTAACGATGATGGCATTGAATCGCCGGGGCTATGGGCGGCGGTGGAAGCCTTTGCCGGGTTAGGGGATTTATTGGTGGTCGCGCCGCGTGAACAACAATCTGGCATGGGGCGGAGTTTGCCGGGCTTTAGCAAAGGCGTCATTTATCCGTGGGAAAATATGCTGAATATTCCCGATTGTGTCGCTTATGCGGTAGATGGCACGCCTGCCCAAGCCGTGCAACACGGCGTCTTGGAATTGGCAGACCGCAAACCCGCTTTGGCGGTGTCGGGCATCAATTATGGCGATAATACGGGCAACGGCGTCACCATTTCCGGCACAGTCGGCGCGGCGATAGAAGCCGCCAGTTTGGATATTCGGGCGATTGCGGTGAGCCAACAAACCCCCTTCAATTTGCATCTCACCTATTCGGATGCCGTAGATTTTAGTGTAGCGGCACAATGTGCGCGGCGTTTTGGCGAATGGCTCATTTATCACCAAGCGTTACCTGATGATGTGGACTTATTAAAAATTGATGTGCCATGGGAAGCAACGCCGAATACAGAATGGCGCGTGACGCGAGTCTCCCGCCGTCGCGTGTATTGGCCCACCCGCCCGGAACGCCCTTCGCTGAATGGCGGTGGCAAATTGGGCTACCACTATAAATCTGACCCCAGCAAAGCTGAACCCGACTCCGATGTGTTTACGCTGATGCACGAACAAAAAATTTCGGTCACGCCCATGAGCTTGGATATGTCGTCGCGTACTGATTTATTCCGGTTGCATCAAATTTTGGAAGGCGAGTATATCTACGGCAAATAAACGTTTTCGCAACGATTACCCCCCGAAAAGCGGGGGTTTTGGCATTTCCCCCGAAAATTTCTCCGTATTCGACATATACTATAGAACTAGAGATGTATCCAGACCGTTGGGAGAATTTTTGTCCACTGTGTTTGCCTGTTCACAGCGAATAATTGTAAAATCATTAGGACTATCTAACATAACTTAACCGTTTTTGTCCTATTGTCTTTTTGTAACATGGCGTACAGTTAATGGACATTTGAGAATATGAGCAGTGAAACAGACATGGGCGAAGATATTCGCGTTTTAATAGCAGAAGACAGCTTGACAGTGCGGCTGTATTTAAAAAATTTGATAGATGAAACGCCGGGGATGCGGGTCATTGGTACAGCGGGCGATGGCGAAGAAGCCATCCGTTTGGCACAAGAACTCCGCCCAGATGTGATTTCGATGGATATTTCGATGCCGCGAGTGGATGGGCTAGAAGCCATCCGGCGCATCATGGCAGCCTGCCCAACGCCAGTCGTCGTCGTCAGTGGTCTGCTAGAAGTGGATATTGAACTGTCGTTACAGGCACTTCAAGCCGGGGCATTGGCAGTCGTCAGCAAACCACCGGATAGAAATAACCCAGAATTTCCGTTGCGGCGGCAACAATTGGTGACAACCCTCAAAGCGATGGCAGGGGTGCGGGTAATTTCGCGGCGCGATAAATTGACTTCCGATGAATCGCAACCGTTTAAACCAACCCCCAAAGCGCCAGCGGCGCGTCCTATAGGGGGGCGGCGCGTGAAACCGGAAATTCTGGTCATTGGCGCCAGTACCGGGGGACCCAGCGCCTTGCATCGGTTGTTACAATCGTTTAATGGCGATTTTCCGGTGCCAGTGGTGATTGCCCAGCACATGCCGCATGAATTTATCGCGGGGATGGCACGCTGGCTGAACAGCGCCACCCAATTACAAGTCATGATTGCCCAAGATGGCATGACCCTGCGCTCTGGTCAGGTGGTGATTGCCCCCGGCACAGCGCATATCGCCCTGCAACGGCATGGGATGCATCTGACGGTTGAATTGCTGCCTGAAATGGGCAATTATCGGTATCAACCATCGGTGGATGTGTTGTTTGAATCCGTTGCTCGCACCTGTGGTTCAGCAGCAGTGGGCGTGGTATTGACAGGTATGGGCGAAGATGGGGCAAATGGATTGCTGGCAATGCGGCAACAAGGCGCGTATACTCTGGCACAAGATGAAGCGACCAGTACCGTTTTTGGGATGCCGCGGGCGGCAATTGATAAAGGTGCGGTAGAACAAGTCGAACCCTTGACTAATCTCGCCCCCGAAATCTTAAAAGTGATATAAAATACACAGAGAGACACATCCCGGTATCACCCGGATAGGAAAGAAGTCTTATGGCGCTCGAAGTTCTACTCGTCGAAGACAGCAAGACCCAAGCAGCACAAATCAAAGAAACGCTGGAAAGCGTTGGGCTGCGGGTGCGGATTGCCTATGATGGGCCCGATGGGCTGCGTGAAGCCATCGCCAATCCGCCCGCTTTGATTGTGCTGGACGTAAAACTGCCAACGATGGATGGTTTCCAAGTTTGTCGGCGGCTCAAACGGAATCCAGCGACGCAGGATATTCCGGTCATTATGTTGACCGAAAAAGCGGGACCCAAAGCAACCATGTCTGGGCTGCGTGCCGGGGCGGATGACTATATCCCCAAAGATATTTTTGCTTCCGAACATTTGATTGATACTTTGCATGAACTGGGTATATTGGAAGACTAATAACCGTTATGAGCGATGTACACAGCCCTTATAAGATGCGCCCCCCCGTTATGCAAGTGCGGGTTGAAGATAGCATGGATATTATGATTGTGCGCGATACGACGCGGCGTGCCGCTGGTTTATTGGGCTTTTCGCCCGCGCACCGGGCGCAGCTTGCCACAGCGGCGGCGACTCTGGCTGAATTGGTACTCAAAACAGGTGAGGCACATACCGTCCATTTGAACGGTGTGGTAGATAATATCCGGCATGGGTTGCAAATTTCATCCGAAACACCGTGGCTGGCAGGACGCTCTGCTAACAATGTTTTGATTGCGCTGAAATCCAAGATGGGCGATTTGGTGGATGAAATATTGCTGGAAGAAACCCCCACGCCCACGATTATGATGATTATGTGGCTGGATGATACGCGCAGTGATTCGCAAGGGGGAACATAACCCCGATGAAACAGGCGCTGCTAACATTTCGCTTAGGCACCCAAGATTATGCGCTGCCGATTGATGTGGTGGTGGAAGTCGCGGTGATGGTCACATTGACCACCGTGCCGAATGCTCCGGCGGCGCTTTTGGGCATTGCCAATCGTCATGGCGAAGTGCTGCCCGTGTTGGATTTACGCCAAATCATTGGTTTATCACCGCATATGGTCACTGCCAACACCTTGTTTATTGTTGTGGAACTGGCTGGGCAGCGGGCTGGACTGGTGGTAGATGAAGTCTATCAGGTAAAATATTGGCAGGCAGAAGGCGTGAATTTGGCGCGGGGTGCAGGTCAGTATATCCAATTTATCGTCAGCGATGGCGCAGATGTCTTGCAAATCATGGCATTGGAACCCTTATTAACGGCAGTTTTGCCGGAACGCTTTGCCAAAGCATAGGTTGAAGGTTACTTGGGTATTATGAAAAACGGGCAAAAAGAACGCATCCTGATTGTTGCCAAAGATGAGGAGTTGCGGTCACAACTGATTGAAACGCTGGAACATGCTGGCGGTTATTCGACTGTAGAAGCGACCAATTTTGAGGAAGCCCTCAGCGAAATCCTGCTAACGGATTTTGATTTGATTGTGACCGAAGCCGAATTGCCTGATTTAAGTGGGATGGATTTATTGGCGGTGGTCGGTGGGCTGCGCCCCGGGGCGCGTGTCATCGTCATTGACGATGATTTATCGGCAAAAAGTGCCGTGGCGGTGTTTCGGTTAGGGGCGGTAGATTATTTATATAAACCGTTGAATATGTCGTTTGTGTTGATGCAAGTCGAGCGCCAATTAGAAATTAAACGCACTAGCGCCGCCCAAAAAGAAAAAGAAGAACAACCCCGCACCGCCACTGTTCATCGTGATCGGGCTAAACGGCTTGACCCGCGTACCCGTCCGGCGGCACTGGTGTTGGGGCGCAGCCAATTCAAACGTATCAATATTGAATTGAATCGCTTGTTGAACCATGTGCGGGCGGCATTTGTGGGGTTAGTAGATACCGATGGTAATATGGTGGGTGCGGCGGGAACACTGGATGATTATGACCTGCAAATCCTGACGCAAGCCCTCAGTATTGACCACTCGGCACAACAATCGCTGGCAAATTTGTTAGATGAAACCCGTTTCCATTCGACTTATTTTGAGGGCGATTTGAACGGTGTCTATATCATCGAATTTGGCACACCTTTTACGGTGTCGCTGGCGGTTATCTGCGGCACAGATGTGAAACCGGGGATGGTTTGGTTGTATAGCAAGCGCACGGCGGCTATTGTGGACGATATTCTCAAAAGTGTGCCACAACCGCGCACACTGCCCAAACTGCAATAACGCTTTATGCCATCTGTTGGTACTGCGCCAATATATCATCGGCGCTGAGTTCAAGTTGACCTGTAGCGACCAATTGCTGCGCCAAGAGATGCAAATTCTGAATAATCTCCCGCGCAATGACTCCCCGCCGAATATGCTGGTCAAGATAGACGGCACCAATGGCTTTGACTGGAATAGCCACCACTACCCGTAAATCGGAAAAATTTGTGTTGGTGACAGGTGCTTCGGCTGGGTTGGTGATGATATTATTGGTGATAATCGCTTCATCGCGCTCAATCGCCTGCTGAAGGGTATTGTTGGCTAAGGTGCTGAAACGGGTGGATTCCAGCATGTCGGGTTCAACATTGATGGTTTCCAGAACCGCCAACTGCGTATCCACTGCCATCCCGCGTTCCGCCGCCGTGACTTGATAACACACCGTCATAAAAGTCTTCAAAAACGCCGTTGTCATGCCAAATAATCCTGATGAATGAATGCTACGGGTATTATAGCGCAATCTCGTGTCAGTGACGACCAGTTGCTCAAAGTTGCGGCTATTATAATTCCCTCACCATAAAAATTGCATAAGTAACCAGCGGTTTCTTAATATTCGCTTGGGCAAAACCCTCTTAGAATGGAGATAGTTATCATTACTATTTATTTCATCTTCGTAAGCGAGGATTTCTCTTGACTACCAAATCTCGTCGTCCAGGACGCCCCCCTGATGGCAGTAAACGCGGACGCCCTCTCACGATTTATCTGAATCAGCCGCGTGATGCACGTTTTCAAGAAGCCTTCCAGTTGCTGCAAACCAAAGGCTTGCTCTCAGCGGATGCCACCTTAAGTCGCTCACGTTCCCATGTGATTGATTTTGCATTACAAGCGTTGATCGAAAAGTTAAAAATGCCGGCACAATAACCGAATTTGTACCATCAAAATCATCGTGAATGCATATAATAGAGGAAAATTGAACAGGTGCATTCAGTGATTTGGTTTGTAACCTGCTAATCGGGGAACGCCTTTTATGACCTCACACGATGATTTGATTAATATCTTCCGTGAAGAAGCGGCAGATTATCTATCAGGACTCAATGACGCCCTCCTGAAAGTGGAAATGAGCCAACCAGAGGAGCGCCAAGTTCTGCTGCGCGAGATGAATCGCTTCGCCCACAGCATGAAAGGTGCCGCCCGTGCTGTGGGGTTTGGCTTGATAGAAACAGTCAGCCATTATTTGGAAGAAGTCTTTCATTATGGCTTGAATATGGGCATGGTCTTAACGCCCGAAATTGCCGACGCGCTCTATGATGGGCTGGATTTGATGCAAAATTCGCTGGCAGGCGTGGAAACCGATGAGTCGGTTGTCTCCACGGTGATGACAAATCTGGAAAAAATCGTCACATCCTTTAGCGTCAACAAGACCAATGGCAAACCGCTTAAACTCGACAAGCGCAAAACGCATGTCTCCGACGAAATTCCGGCGCTGCATATCGAAAATATCGAAATTTCGGCAGTGACACCCCCTCCGGTTGACTCTGCGCCACCGCCGATGCCCGGCTTCCGCACGGATAGCACTGGCATGACGGCTCCCGTCAATCCGATTACGGCAATGCCTACGGATATGGACAGCGAATTGATGCAAATCTTCCGTATCGAGGTAGATGAGCATTTAACGCATTTGAACGATGCCCTGCTGCAAGTCGAAATGATGGAGGGCGGCGAGAAACTGACGCTGCTGCGCGAGATGAATCGCATGGCACACAGTATGAAAGGCGCGGCACGGGCTGTCGGGTTTGGGTTAATTGAGACCGTTAGCCATTATTTGGAAGAAATTTTTCATGGGGTTTTGAATCAGGGCAAGGCACTCACACCGGATACTGCGGATGCGCTCTATGATGGGCTGGATTTAATCCAGAATGCCCTCAATGGTGCAGAGACGAATCAGGATGTTTTGGTAGATGTGTTAGCGAATCTGGAACGCATTGCCCACCTAGACCGCAGCCCCGATATTCGCGTCCCTATCCCAGATACTCATAAAACATCGGATTCAAGCGAACTACCCGTTATCACCGTGCCGGAATTGCTGGATATTCATGCTGCGGATACGGATGAACTGCCGGCAGTCGTAGCCCCCTCCGATGGTGAAGATTTGACGAAAACGCCCACCCGCGAATTTTCGGCACGTCCCCCGGCAGGGCGTCCACCTGTGCCGATGATGACCTCCACAATGGATACTTCGACAGTGACGCCGACCATGATGCTGCGCCCAGCGGAAGAGACGCTGCGTGTGGCTGTCGCCAAACTTGACCATTTGATGGCAGAAGCCAGTGAATTGTTGGTGGCGAAAATGCAGGCGGAAACGCGCCAACGCGGTTTAAATGATATTCGCCGCATTCATGCGCGATGGCGGCGCGAGTGGCGCACAGTTCGCACTGCCTATATCCGGTTAGCACGCCGGATGCAGGAAGACCGCCGCGAAATGCCTGCGGAAATGGCGACACTCTTTAAATTTTTGCAAGCGAATGAAGATTATCTTGCCGAAGCCAGCCGGGCGCTGACAACCCTAGCGCAAACGCAGGCACAAGATAACATGCACCTGACGACGGCTGCCGATGGTTTACAAAGTACCGTTGCATCTTTGCGAATGATGCCTTTTGAGACGATTACCAGTGGTTTTCAACGCATGGTGCGTGACCTTGCCCGTGACACGGATAAACAGGTGTTCCTAGAGGTTATCGGGGCGCAGGTAGATATTGATAAAACGGTGTTAGATGCGCTTAAAGACCCGCTGATGCATTTGCTTCGCAATGCCGTTGATCATGGCATTGAACAACCCGCCAAACGCGAGGCAAAAGGCAAATCCCCAGTCGGGCGCGTGACAATTATCGTCGAACAACGCGGCAGTGAATTGATTCTGCGCGTGCGCGATGATGGCAACGGCATTGATGTAACTCGTATTCGCCGCAAAGCCGTGATGAAAAACCTTCTCACAGAAGCGGAAGCAATCGCACTCTCGGATGAAGATGCCCGCATGTTGATTTTTCAATCCGGCTTCAGCACCAGTGACCAAGTGACGGCAATCAGTGGGCGCGGTTTGGGGATGGATATTGTGCGTTCCCGCGTAGAAAGTTTGCGGGGGCGCATCAGCATCCAAAGTGAGTTGGGCGAAGGCACGACTTTTACGATGAATGTACCCGTTTCGCTGACGCGCATCCGGGCAATTTTGCTGCGCGTGGGCGATGAGCAATATGCCTTGCCTTCCGTCATGGTCGCTCGCATGGAAGCCCTACCGCGCAGTGCCATTTTTACTGCCGAAGGGCAAACAATGGTCATGCTGAATCAACGCCCCATGCCGCTTATTTCGCTTGGCTTGCTGCTGGATATTCCCAGTACAGGTGTGGAACAAGAAGTCATTACCATAGTCGCTATCGAAACCGGTGAAAAAGCCGTCGCTTTTGAAGTGGATACCCTCTACAGCGAGATGGAATTGGTGCTGAAACCACTGGGTCCCGAATTGGCAAATGTCGCTTATGTGGCAGGCGCGGCATTGATGGGGTCGGGCGAAGTCATTATCGTACTGGATGGCAGCGATTTAGTGCGGGCAACCACTGGAACAGGTCTCCCACTGCGGCGGCAAAATGTCGCCCGTACTATAAAATCAGCACCGCGGCGGATGCGGGTTTTGGTTGTAGATGATTCAATTACGACGCGCACGCTAGAGAAAAATATTTTGGAAGCGGTGGGTTTTGAGGTGCATGTAGCGATTGATGGCGTGGAGGCATTGGCAATCCTGACAGAATTTACGCCTGATGTGATTATTAGCGATGTGGAAATGCCCAATATGAACGGGCTGGAATTGGCGCGGCGCGTCAAAAGTCATCCACACACCCGCGATATTCCGTTGATTTTGCTAACGTCGTTGGCAAAACCAGAACAACGTGAAGAAGGTCTACGTGCTGGTGCCGATGCCTATCTGGTTAAATCACAATTTGACCAGAATGAATTGCTAGAGACGATTCAATCAGTGATGTGATTTTTGGCTATTAGCTGTTAGCTTTTGGCTATTAGCTTTTGGCTATCAGCGGTCAGCCATCAGAACTGCTTTGAAGATGGAATAGCCTGTTATTGTATTATGTTTACACTACGAAGAACACAAAGAACGAAGGATTTTTCCTTATTTCTCTGTGTTCTCGGTGCGCTCTGTGGTTGAAAATTACGCCAAATTGCAAAGTATGCCAATTATAGTTTTGGCGTTTTTGATACTTTGGCGGTTGAATCTTTGGGAACTAATTCAGCCGAATCACCGTCAAACTTTGTGGCGCAAGTTCTGGCAGCGGCACATAATCTTCAAATCCACCCTCTGCATCCAGCGTGGGGGCAGTCACATCGCCTGTGCCAAAAACAACTTCGGCAGATGTAAATCCAGCGAAGTCGCTCTTGTTCAACCCCAAGGTGTATTCGCTAATGGCTTCATCTTTTAGGTTATGAATCACCAGTAATGTTTCATCGGGTGTGTAACGCAAAAAGGCGAAAATGCTATTTGGACGGGATTTCAACGGCAGAACCGCGCCTTGCCGCAGTGCCACATGGTCATTCCGCAGATGAATTAGGCTGCGATAATAACTCAGCAGTGAATCCGGGTCATCAAGTTGTGTCGCCACATTGGCAGTTTCATACCCTTCATTGAGAGCCTGCCATGGCGTGCCTGTCGTAAAACCGCCTGTATCCGGCGTAGCATCCCAAGGGAAGGGCGTGCGAATCAGTTCATCCGGTTTGCTGCCCATCATGCCAATTTCTTCGCCATAGTATAAAAAGGGACTGCCCGGAATTGTCAGCAGGATGGCTGCCGCAACTTTGTTTTGGGCGACATCGCCGTTTAATATCGTCATCAGGCGCGGTTGGTCATGGTTGGTCAAAAAGGGTGAAAATTGCCCAAAGGGATACCCGCGC
The DNA here is from genome assembly GCA_022842885.1 of Anaerolineae bacterium. Taxonomy (GTDB): domain Bacteria; phylum Chloroflexota; class Anaerolineae; order Aggregatilineales; family Phototrophicaceae; genus JALHOR01. The sequence continues at coordinate 14,913 of JALHOR010000039.1, read as the reverse complement.
ATCACATTATTTAACTGACGTTCCACATCATTTTTTCGACCTGTGCGGGCAGCGTTGATAATGTCTTCGGCAAGGTCAAATTCAAAGGCAATATCCACTGAGGCATCTTCAACATAGCGTTGGATGGCAATCGTAGCATCCCAGACTTCGCCGACAGTGACCGCATCATTTTTCACAGATTTGATATGCGCGTTAAAATCTGCCAACCATTGGCGATTCGCCGGGGCATTTTGCAACAGCAGCACATCATTCACGGTGTCTTCGACCACAAATTTGATAGCATCCAATCGAAAGCCATCTACGTCAAGCTCAGTCAGCCAATATTCGGCGGCATCAAAAATTGTCGCTGTGACTTCAGGATTTTTGTAATTTAAATCCGGCATTTCGCTCCAGAAGGGCGCATAATAATAGCGTCCGCCCTGTTCATACCATGCCGTCGCTCCCCACGGTCCCGCATAATTTGGATTTTCATCTGCCCACACATACCAATCGGCATATTCAGAATTGCCGATGGCAGATTGGGTGAACCAGTCATGCTTGGAAGATGTATGATTCGCCACAAAATCCACAATAACACGAATACCGCGTTCATGTGCTGCTGCCATGAATGCCTTAAAATCTTCGGCTGTGCCATAATCCGATTCGACACTGAAATAATCTACCGTATCATAGCCATGATAACTGGCGGCTTCGGTAACGGGCATCAGCCAAATGCCGGTAATGCCTAAATCGCTGGTCGTTTCCGGGTTGCCATCATTCAAATAATCTAATTTTTCGGTCATGCCCCGGAAATCACCAATGCCATCGCCATCACTATCGTAAAAACTCCGCACAAAAATTTCGTACCATACGGTATCATTCCACCAAAATAATCCTGATTCATTCGACTCTTGGGCAGCCACAAACGGCGTGACCAACAGCAGCACCATGATAAAGGGGATAGAACGTTTTAACATAAGTTATTCCTGTTCTGGTTCTAACGACGTAAAATAATCTTGCACAATATCGCGCAGGCTCAACGGAATATAATCGCTGCTGAGAGCGCGACTGACGGCATCCGCATATTGTTGAAAAACCTGATTATAGGGTACACGCGCTTCTCCGGTAGGATTATCCTGAAAATTGCCTTCAACGACGGGCATATCGCTGCTATCTGGCTCCAAAACCACATTCTCGCTGCCTGCCGTATCCAAGCCATTCGGGGCATAGACCGATTCGTATTGTGATTCGCCCATCCCATCTGGGTTATTGTTTTGGTCAGCGCCCCCACCTGCACTGGACGCGGCTGTACCACTACTATCACCCGCACCACCCGCCGCGCCACTGTTGCCAGCCGTATTTTCACCGTTTTCACCCGGATTGGGGCTGTCCCCCGGTGCAGAGGCACTGCCTTGATTGCTTAATTGAGGACTGCCAGAATCGCTGTTGCCACCGCTGTCATTGCCACCCGGATTTTGCTGGTCTTCGCCCGCTGCCCCGGCTTGATTATTGGGCGATTCGCTTTCGCCTGCGCCAGTTTGGGCTTCATCTTGCGGCGACCCTTCGCGGGTTTCGCCACTGGTAGAGTCTTCGCTGGCATTGGGTTCACCTTCGGGCTGTTCTTGTTCAGCACTGGCAATATTTTGGGCAGCAGATTGGGCATTGTCGGCAGAATTTTCTAACGAATCAGCCGCATCTTCGCGCCGTTGGGCTTCGGATTGATTTTGCTGCAATTGTGCAAGCGCCTCTTGGAGTGCCTCTTGGCTCATGCCTGTGTTGGCATTTTGCAGCCCGGATGCAGCGTCTTGGAGCGCCTGTGCCAGTGCCGGGTCAATGGCAGTCAGTTCGTTAGCGGCATTTTGCATGGCTTCTGCCATGCCTTCGCTGGCGTTGCCTGCTTCCAATTGATTAAGCATGTCTTCTAGCGCCGTCGCTAGACCGGGCGTATCGCCGCCTGCTGTGCTATTTTGCGACTCGGCATCTTGTAATTGTTCCGCTGCTGAATTATAGGCATCCTGCTGTGCCTGTAGAGCATCGCGCATGGCAGCGGATTGTTCGCGCAATTGCTGCCCGACTTCGGTTACAGTCGCAAACGCTTCCTCAGCCGATAACGGCACATCTTCCAGATTATCCAAACTGGTTTCAAGTGTTTCCAGCAATGCTTGGCGTTCTTCCGGTGTCAGTGCTGTTTCTGTCGCCACATCTTCGGTGATAGCGCGTAAATCATCCGTTGCATCTTCAATCGCTTGGTTGGTCGCGGCAGATAAAGCATCCGTTGGTTCTGCCAAAACACCGGTTGCCCAAATCGCCAGCAGCAAAAGAACAACTAACAGCATCACAGCGAACCATTCCGCCGGACGAAACATTAATTTTATTTTGTCTTTGGGATTGATTTGTTTGGCAGCGGCATAAGCATCTTCTAATTGATGCGCTGCCAAGTCTTCGCCTGTTTGGATGCGCCCACCAAGCAATTCTAGCGCCGTCGAAATGCGCTCTTGCAAGCCAAATTCAAGGTCAAATTGGCGCACCGAATCCATCATCGGGCGTGAGCGCAATGCCATCCCAACACCTATGATGATAATCGCACTCATGGCAATGCCCGCAGCAATCAACAAGCGTGTTCCAGCAAGCAATTCTGTGATATAGCCAATGAGCAAGATGCCGATGCTAACGATGAGCGCCACTGCCAGAATACGCGGCAGCAATACGATAAATTTTTGCCAGCGCCGCCGCGTTTCCCAGCGAGAAACCAATGCCTCAAATTCAGTGCGTTTTGGAATAGGGGAACTGTTAGAAAGGGTTGCCATCGCATTTTGCCTATGTCTCAGGATTCGCCTGATAATCATCTAAAAATTGGCGGGGTGTCAGAATTTGAATGCCACGAAACGGGTGCAAGACAAGTAAATCCTCATCCCCACTAATGATTGCGGCTGCCTCACCACTCACCGCTAATTCCAGAAATTTGTTATCTTTCGGGTCACGGCACTCGGTGATAGTGAGTTGAACAGGAATTAATCTCGCACTGTTTAAAAAATTTTCCAAAAACTCAAAACGAATTTCTTCCATAACATATTTATCGAACTTTTTTCGCTGAATCACAGTTTTCAATTCTTCTATAGTGGCGTCTGATTGCAAAACTTCGCCAGATTGAAAGGCTAAATTAAAAGCCTGATCTGGCACTGAATTTTTAAAGATGAGTGCGCTAATAATCAGGCTCGTATCGAGAACAAACAGAGGTTTAGTCATCTTCGGCAAGTATCTCCGCTAGAATCTCTGGTGTCATACCGCGTGCTTGTGCTTTTTCACTAATTTGTTCCATTAATGTTGTCAGGCGAGCTTTTGCTTCTTCTGGGTTATCCCGCGCATAAGCAACATCCCGCAACCAAAAGCTAATCATAAATTCCATCTTATAGCGGTCTTCCGGCAAGGCTTGATAATACAGTTCGGCAATATCCTCATCCACCGGAATTGTCAGCAGTGTTTTTGCCATCGGGTTACATCCTCATAATGACTCTTTATCGTATTCTACACCAACTATATCCCGGCGCGGCGCATCCGGCGGATAGCCAGCAGCAAGAGTGCCGCCATCGTCGTCAAGCTAAAAATCGTGAGCAGTATCCAAGGCGAAATCACCGGAATAGTGCCGCCAGTCGTTTGCAACTGCACATTCAAAACAGCAACTTGCTGATGGGTAATCAAAATTTGCTGTGTGAAATAGGCGGCTGTGACCGGGTTCAAACTGGAAATGAGCATGTCGGTGTAAATCAAGATAATTTCGATGAGGGGCGAGGCGGCACCCACCGCCACATTTTCAATCACATCGCGGAATGGGCTAAAGGTGAGGGTTTTCAGCGTTAGCAGCGCGGTTGTGCCAATGGCAATTGTATACACGCGCACGGTTGCGGTTAAAGTCCGCCCCGTGAACGCCGAGAAAAATAACCCCATCGCGCCGAGCAGCAGTGCCGTTACGGTCAAAATCACGAAGGCAAGCAGCACTTCAATTTCGCTGATGCCACCAAACAAAAAGGCGATACTTTGCAGCGGCACACCCGAAAGCAGCAGCAGCAAAATATACCCCAATGCCGATTCCATTTTGCCGACTAAAAACGCCGGGGCAGAAAGTAAGGTGGTTTGCAGCAAATCATATGTACCGCGTTCTCGTTCTCCAGTGACTGCTCCGGCAGTTAAAGCCGGAACGATAAAAATAATCATCAGCAGTTCAACGAGAAACACACCCGTAAATAAAGTGCGCCCCAATTCGCCGGTAATGATGGTTTTGCCACCAAATACCGCTGGCAATTGCAACAAATATAGCAGAACGGTAAAACTGCCCATCATGCTCAAAAAGACGGTGATGATGGCAAATGCCCGCACACCGCGCATTCTGCCGCGCAATTCTTTGATAGCGACCGGATTGCCATGAAATGCCCGCCAATCTTTCAGCGCCACATAGCCAGCATAAGCACAAGCAATGATTGCCAGCAATGCCGGGGTAAAACCTGCCACAAGCAAGCCCGCTAGATTTACCAACGCGAGAAGTATCAGCAAGGGCAGCGCCCAAAATTCTTGTGCCAAGGCACCCACTGCTAATAGCAATAGCAAGCCACCATTGCTGAACAGTGCCAGCAAAATCGCCAACATGGCGACATCGGCTGGTAGCGCACTGTTGTTGAGCAGTACCATATTTTTGATGTTATTCGCCAAATCACCACTGAGAAACAAAAGAATCAGCAACAATGCCGCCGCCGCAAAATGAATGCCTGCGCCCCATTCCAGAATATTGGCAACGCGCCGCACCAGTGTTTCCCGCGGGGTTAGGTGCGTGTCATTATCAATCCACGCTTCATCCCCGGCAGTGGCAGTAAACAAATCCCGAAAATTATTGAGTAAAGACCGTGCCATCCGCGCCATAATGTTAATATCCTCAACAGCCAAAAATTTCTATCCAGTTTACCATATTGCGCTTTGCTTCTGGATTCGTGGCGGGTGGATTTTTTTAGCGATTAGGGCGTGTTTTAGATTTGTAATGTACTGCAATTCTGAACCATAGAGACACAGGAGCGCGTAGACACTGCCCATCGAACACAAAAATTTCACGGAGAAATGCGCCAAAAAAGAAAAGCTGTTAGCTTTTGAACTAGGGACTAAGGACTAGGGACTTATTTTAAATTGTTATAATTTGCACACAATTACCCCTCTTGACCCCTTATAGACTTTCGTGCTATATTGAAAGTGTCGGGTCGCCGCGCACGGGTTATCGTCCAAAAGCGAACCAAAATATCCGGCGCATTCTTTACCCGACAACCCCGCACACTGGCGGCAATTCGCTTTATTGTTTTTTACTGGAATAGAGGTGGGTTGTGAAGAAATATTTGAAGAACGCCATGCAGCCGGTGGCAACACCCCAGAATCAGCCGATTCCCGGCAAGCAGATGGTCAAAAATAATGCTGGGGGCTATACCTTTGAAATTAGCATTTGGGAACAACTGAAACGCTTTATCGTATTAGGGGCAGAAGGTGGCACATATTATGTCACTGAACGGGCGCTGACGGTGGCGAATGCCAACAATGTGCTGACTTGCATCCACACCGATGGCTTGCGAACGGTGCGCGAAATTGTGGCAATTTCCGAAGATGGGCGTGCGCCGCGCAATGACCCGGCAATTTTTGCGCTGGCATTAGCGGCAAGCCATGGCGACCCAGCTACCCGCAAAGCTGCATTTGATGCGCTGCCGCAGGTGTGCCGTATTGGAACGCATTTATTCACATTTATAGAATTTGTGCAGACCATGCGTGGTTGGGGACGTGGATTGCGGCGGGCAGTAGGCGCGTGGTACACCGAAAAAACACCGCGTGATATGGTGTATCAGGTGGTGAAATATCGCCAGCGTAACGGTTGGACGCACACCGATACTTTACGGAAGGCACACCCGATGCCATCCGACGAAACGGTTAAAGCCATTTTCCAGTGGATTACGCGGCGCGATGAAGCAGTTTGGGCGCAAGCAGCCGCAATTCCAGCGGATGCAGCACTGGCTTATATTCATGCCTTTGAGCGCGTGCAGCAAGCCCAAAATGTCGAAACGGTGTTGAGTCTGATTCGGCAATATAAACTACCGCGAGAGGCTCTGCCGACCGATTGGCTGCGCGAACCGGCAATTTGGGAAGCCCTTTTGACAGATATGCCCATGACCGCGATGATTCGTAATTTGGGCGTGATGAGCAAAGTGGGGCTTTTGACCCCCATGAGCGATGCCGAAAAGACGGTGGTCGCCCGGCTGACTGATGCCAACCGCTTGCAGAAAGCACGCATTCACCCGATTGCGATTTTGTCGGCGCTGCGCGTGTATGGCTTGGGCTTCGGCTTAAAGGGGCAAAGTTATCATCCGTTGATGGCAAATTCACAGCCGAAAGAATGGACACCCACGCCGAAAGTGCTGGATGCGCTGGATACAGCATTTGAACTGGCATTTAAGGCGATTGAGCCGACCAACAAGCGCACGATGTTGGCGCTGGATGTCTCTGGCTCAATGATGAGTGGCACTATTGCCGGGGTGCCGGGCTTGACCCCGCGTGAAGCTAGCGCGGCAATGGCGCTCGTCACGGCACGCACGGAACGCGATTACATGTTCACGGCGTTCTATGACAAAATGGTACCTTTAAATATCAGTGCCAAAATGCGCTTGGATGATGTGAGTAACGCCATTACCAACTTGCCCTTTGGCGCAACTGATTGTGCGCTGCCGATGCTGTATGCGATGAAACATAATTTATCTTTAGATACATTCGTAATCTATACAGATAATGAATCGTGGTTCGGGAAAATTCACCCGTCGCAGGCATTGGCGCAGTATCGGGAAAAAACAGGCATTCCGGCGAAACTGATTGTGGTGGGCATGACGGCGACCAATTTCAGTATTGCCGACCCGCATGATGGGGGTATGATGGACGTTATCGGTTTTGATAGCGCCGCGCCCGGAGTGATGGCGGATTTCTCTGCGGGGCGCATCTAAAAATATGGGGGATGTTGTGGGCATCCCCCCGTTCAGGAGTGCGAAAATGCCAAAAGAACCACCCTTAGCAGAAAAAGTTCGACAGAATGCTGAACTGGTTATCCAACTCATGCGCGAGATGGAAAACACCGAATTGGCTTATGATTTGGCATCCGTCAAAAAACTGGAAGATTTTATCGAGCGTATCCGGCTCACAGTCTCCCAAGAGACGGCATGGCAAGTATCGAATAATTTGGGGGCATTCTTTGGCGAATGCATCCGGCATCGTTACGGCGGCGAATGGCAAATGGTTGACGAACAACCGGGCTTGGTGATGGCAGGCGGCATTACCGCCTTTCCGTTCAATAAAGTGAACAAACTCTTTTTGGGCGGCTTGGAAGATGGCGAATCGCTGGTGGGATTTTACAATGCCATTGCTATCGTGCCGCAAATTCTGGAAAATCAGCAAAAGATAGACGCAGCAAAGAACAATTAACAACCCAACACACGGGTCGAATGGCGCGGGTTATCGGTCTTTCCAGGTTCGAATCCTAGTCACTCCACCAAGCAGTATCGGGGTGTAAATCCCGTGCCGAATAGCTTATCCGTGTGGCAAAAAATCAGTAGTTTAACAATTTTCAACGTGGGTCGGCGTGATGGGGTTATCTAGTACGAGAGGAAAGTTCCCCGCACAATTGTTTATCCACGTTGCCAAAAACACATTCAACCAGTGTGGGTCGTTGTGCATGGGTTATCGTTGAAGGCGGGGTGTCGCAAGACGTGCAGGTTCGAATCCTGCCCACTCCACTGAGCAATCTTTTTTGGAGTGGTGGCGAAAATTGGCAGACGCGCCTAAAAAAGTCCATGTGCGCTTTTTATCTACACTGCCAAAAATTGTAAAACTATAAGACTGGTAGAGGCTGGTAATTCTCATCGGGTCGAACATGGCAGGTTATCGTTCTCTGACCATTGCCAAAGCGGTATCTATCGCTTTGGCAAACCTCAGAGTGTGAGCCTGTCACGGCTCATTCACCTGATGGTAGATTAGCAACGCGGGTCGGTAGATAGGGGTTATCATTACACCCTATAAAGTAACTGCAACGTCCAATCGGGCGTTAGACAGCGATAGTTTTTCAGGCGTGAGTTTGGAAAACGGGTCAAGCGGGCGATTTTTCGTCAGATGCGACGGGTGGGGGCAAGCTCATAAGTCCGTATCGCTCAATTCATCTGCGGGCTAAATCTAATGAAATTTGGGAAGCGTTTTACTGGATTGCGTTACATCAGTATATCATAGTGCGATGCGGGTCGCCGTGCATGGGTTATCGAATGAACTCGGGAGGTCGCAGGTTCGAGTCCTGCTCTTCCCCCCTTTAAAAACATGGGGAAGGTAGCTCAGTTGGGAGAGCGCCAAAAACATCCATCACATCCTTTATCCGCATCGCCGCTATTATTTTGATACGGAGTTTATCCATATCACCCGCCACATTAGCCCAACGGCAGAGGCGCTTGTCTTAGCGTAGAAGTTCAAATCTTCTATGCGGCACTTTTTTACCATTGGGGATGAGCCGAAATTGGGACGGAACGCGGATTAAAGCCGAAGCGCCGCCGCGTGCATCGCGGGTTCGAATCCCGCCATCTCCATTATCATGAGTGTGTTGGGCAAAAAATGCCTATGTTATCCCCCGTTTATGTATCCCTGCCGGTGTAGAATACCATCGAAATATTCAATCACTTTCTGCCCGACGATAATCACATATGATAACCCTCATCGCTACAGTACTCAACGAAGGCAGCAGCATTCACCGCCTGATGCATAGCATCCAGCAGCAAACGCGCCTACCCGACGAAATTATCATCGTGGATGGCGGCAGTCGTGATAACACAGTCGAGATTTTGCGCGATTATCAAGCGCACTTGCCGCTAAAAATTCTAGTGGAACCGGGTTGCAATATCAGCCAAGGGCGCAATATCGCCCTTCGTGCGGCACGCTATGATATTATTGCCATCACCGATGCCGGGGTACGCTTGCACCCGGAATGGTTGGCACAGCTCACGCAACCCCTGCTAGAAAAATCCGCTGTAACGGTCGTGGGTGGCTTTTTCCAAGCTGACCCCCAGACCATTTTTGAAACTGCCCTCGGTGCGACCACGCTGCCACTAGCCCATGAAATTGATGCCGCAACCTTTTTGCCGAGCAGCCGCAGTATTGCCGTTCGCAAACAAGCCGCGCTGCACGTTGCGGGTTATCCTGAGTGGTTGGATTACTGCGAAGATTTAATTTTTGACTTTCGGCTGAAAGCCACACAACCGCCGTTAGTGTTTGTGCCGGAAGCCGTCGTATATTTTCAGCCGCGTTCATCGCTGTGGGCATTTTTTAAGCAGTATTATCGCTATGCGCGGGGGGATGGCAAAGCCGATTTATGGCGCAAACGCCACGCGATTCGGTATATCACTTATTTGGTGCTACTGCCAATCGTATTCGCATTGATTTTGGTCGTTCATCCGGCGTTTTTGAGTTTACTGTTGTTGGGCGGTGCGATTTATTTGCGCCAGCCCTATCAACGCTTGCCCATCGTGATGCGAACCGCACCCCAGACATCGCTTGGGGCATGGTTACAAGCCATTTTGTGGATTCCGGTGATACGGGTTGTGGGCGATGTAGCAAAAATGGTGGGGTATCCGGCGGGCTGGCGCTGGCGTTTACAGCAGCACCCACCGGATTGGCACTTATAAAATCGGGCGCTATACATTCTCGTTAGAGACCATTTGGAAAGGGGTATTTTCCAGCAGGAGCGAGGCATGCCTCGCCCCTACAAACAAAGACTTCTCAAATGACTTCTTAAACCCAATCGGTAAAAGCGTAGAACGCCTCGACCACTTGCATCACATCGCTTTCGGAGAGGGTGTTATAAAAGGGCAAACGCAGCAGCCGGTCACTCACATCTTCTGTCACCGGGCAATCGCCCGCTTTGCCACCAAATGCCTTGCCCATATCGGATACATTTAAGGGCAAATAATGAAACACCGTTTGTATCCCGCGCTCTTTAAGATGGGCGATAATTTTGGTACGCACCTCTAGCGATGGCAGCAGCATATAAAACATATGATAGGCTTGTTCGACATGAGCAGGCACAGTCGGCAGTTGGACGCGATGTTCTTCTGCCCAATCGCTGAGATGCTCGGCGTATAAGCGCCATGCCTGCGCCCGCGACGATTGGATATACTCGCGTTGTTCAAATTGAGCATATAAATATGCTGCTAGCATATCCGATGGCAAATAACTAGAACCAACATCCACCCATGTATATTTATCCACCTGTCCACGGAAAAAGCGGCTGCGATTGGTGCCTTTTTCGCGGATAATTTCGGCACGTTCCACATATTGCGGGTCATTAATCAACAATGCGCCGCCTTCGCCACAATGAAAATTTTTCGTCTCATGAAAACTTTGGGTCGCCATTGCCCCAAATGTTCCCAGATTTTTGCCTTTGTATTGTGCCAGCAGCCCATGAGCATTATCTTCCACAACGGCGATACCGTGCCGATTGGCGATTGCCATAATGGCATCCATCTCGCAAGCGACACCTGCATAATGCACTGGCACAATGGCGCGGGTATGCGGCGTAATCAATGCTTCCAGTTTGGTTTCATCCATATTCAGCGTATCAGGACGAATATCCGCAAAAATCGGTTTTGCGCCGCGCAGCACAAAAGCATTCACGGTGCTAACAAACGTGAATGCTGGCACAATCACTTCATCACCCGGCTGAATATCCAGCAAAATTGCCGACATTTCCAGCGCATGGGTGCAAGAAGTCGTCAATAAGGCTTTTTTTGCGCCGATAGTATTTTCCAACCAAGCATGGGTTTGTTTGGTGAAAGCCCCATCGCCCGATACATGCAAATTGTGCAGCGCCGCCTGAATATACTCCATCTCAGCGCCGACCATCATGGGTTTATTAAACGGAATGACGTAATCCATACAATGCCAAGCCTCTCAGCGGTTTAGCCTGCCCAAACCATGAGCAGGACATCATTTTATTTTCAGACACGCCTTGCGCCTACAACCGTTCCGCAGGGATAAAACCATGCCTAAAAATATTTCTGAACAAAATTAGCTTTCATCGTAGCAAATACAGCCATATACGAAAAGTCACAGCTAAGACCATTCAGCGTATTTGGCACATTTTGGAAACTGGACGCAAAGTTTGTCACAAATGCGCGGGGCTGCTCGTCTTATATTGCAGAATGTTCGTGATAATCATGAGGAGCAGTACTATGTCTCACAAACAACGAGTCGTTATCATGGGTGGTGGCTATGCTGGTGTGTTAGCCGCCCTGCGGTTAGCATCGCAGCAGGTGGCAGAGATTACCCTGATTAACGCCCGCGACACTTTCGTTCAACGGATTCGGCTGCATCAACAACTTGCCGGGCAAATACCCCGCCAGTATGCTTTGGCAAAATTGCTGCGCGGCAAAAATATTCATCGGATATGTGGCACTGTCACCCAATTCAACCCACAGCAAAAACTTGTCAGTATCCAGCTAGGTGAGACTCAACAAGATATTGCCTATGATACCCTCATTTATGCAGCAGGGAGTGTTATCAACCAAGCGGTTGTACCGGGCGTGCGCGATCACGCCTTCACATTGGAGGCAGCATCCGTCACACAGATGGCGGCGCGTTTGCCACAGTTAGCGCAACAGCGGGGAACATTATTCGTTCTGGGCGGTGGGCTAACCGGGATTGAAGCGGCAACCGAACTTGCCGAAACTTACCCCGGCTTGCAAATCACCTTGCTCACGCGGGGCATGGTGGGCGAAGGCTTGTCCAATAAAGGGCGTGCCTATATTCGGCAAACATTGGCTGAGTTTGGTATCACCCTGATAGAACAAACCGGTGTGCAAGCAGTGCAAGCCAATGGTGTTTTGACCGAAACAGGTCATTTGCTGGAAGCGGATGCCTGTTTGTGGACGGGCGGTTTTATACCTTCGCCATTAGCCCGTGCCGCTGGTGTGTTGGTGAATGCTCAGGGGCAAATTATCATTGATGAAACGCTGCGGTCAGTATCGCACCCAGATATTTTTGCAGCGGGCGATGCCGGGGCATTCGCGCCCGAAACCGGGCTAAAGATGCGGATGGCATGTGCCACTGCCATGCCTATGGGTGCGGTTGCCGCCGATAATGCAGGTGCATTATTGACCGGAAAACCGTTACAACCGATGAATTTTGCTTATATGGTGCAATGCATCAGCTTAGGGCGACGGCGCGGTTTGCTGCAATTTGTGAATGCTGATGACACACCGCAGGAAAAAATTATCACAGGTTATGCCGGTGCCATTGCCAAAGAAATGATTTGCCAATATACCGTTGTGGCGCTGCGCCTAGAACGCTTGCTACCCGGCAGTTATATCGTGCCAAAAGGCAAAGTCGCTCATCCTGCGTTGATAACACAGCCACAAGCGTAGTCAGTAAAAAACCAGACAGGGGCGGCATTTTTGCGCCTCTGTTTATGAATAGGATAATGTGTATGTTTGATAGCCAACTGAACGATTTTGAACACTATCGCCCATTGTTATTCAGCATTGCCTATCGCATGTTGGGCAGCGTGATGGAGGCAGAAGATATGGTGCAAGAAACCTTCGTGCGCTATCAACAAGCCGATTTAGCCACTGTCCAAATGCCAAAACATTATTTATGCGCCATTGTGACCCGTTTGTGTCTGGATAATCTGAAATCAGCACGTCACCAGCGCGAAACCTATATTGGTCCTTGGCTGCCAGAGCCTGTTTTGACCGAGCAGCAACCCGAATTAGAAAATCCCGCCGGAGTCGTTAGCACGCTGGATTCAATTTCGATGGCGTTTCTGGTGCTGCTAGAGGCATTAAATCCGCTGGAACGTGCCGTCTTTTTGCTGCGAGAAGTATTTGATTATGATTATACTGAAATTGCCGTGATGCTAGAAAAAAGCGAAACTGCTTGTCGGCAAGCCTTCAGCCGTGCCAAAAAACACATCAGCGCCCAACGTAGTCGCTTTGATGTCTCGCGCGAAACACATCAGCACATGGTTATGAAATTTGTGCAAGCTATCCAAGTGGGTGAATTAAGCGCGTTGCAATCGCTGCTAGCAGAAGATGTTACGATTTGGTCAGATGGTGGCGGCAAAATTGCCGCTGCAATTCGCCCGATTCATGGGCGTGACGCCGCTGCCCAATTTATCGCTGGTCTAGCAAAACAGAGTAAGAAAGTGAATGCCATTGCCGAAATTGTTATCCTGAATGGGCGCGAAAGCATTTTAGTTCGGAATGGCGCGGGCAAACTGGAAACCGTCTTGATGTTAGAAAGCGATGGCAGCCATTTAACCGCCCTACATTTTATCCGTAACCCCGATAAATTGCGCCATTTGCAGTAAACAAGCATCATTCAGATTGATAGATAAGGGGTTGCGCTTAGGGCTGATGCGGGGCAATGGTGAGTCCCATGCGTTTGAGTGCCATGCCCAAACCATCTGCCAAATCACGGGCAATCACCAAGGTTGCCCAATCAACGTCTAAATCTATCATGGTTTCGGCAACGGCATCAGAAACGCCGGTGATGATAGTTTGAGCGCCTTTAAGCCGTGCCGCCTGAATCGTCTTATTCAGATGTTCCGCCACATGGTCATCCAGCGTTGGCACCCCAGTAATATCCAGAATCACAATTCGGGCGCGATGACTCTGAATTTCTTTGAGCAGCGCCCGCAAAATTTTTCGCGCACGGGCGGCGTCAATCGAACCAATCAGCGGCAGCACCAATAAACGCTCCATCAACGGGATGATAGGGGTAGACAGTTGGTGTAGAGCTTCGCGCTGGGCATTAATAATCTGTATCTGGAATTGCTCACGTTCTTCTTCTGCCTGTTTGCGCTCAGTGATGTCGCTCATCAACAAGATAAAACCCGCAATTTTATCCGTATTATCTGTCAATAAATCGCTCGCATTAAATTCACCGGTTTCATTCGCTTGATACGAAAGCAACTCGCGGTTGACTTGGCGACGTATCGCTGTCAGACGGCACACAAACCATCGTTTTTCGAGGTCACGAATTTCATAGGTGATGGCTTTGCCCGGTGCTTGGATTGCATCGCGCAGTGCCGCCTGATGCCGATTCCACATATCAGAGGGGGTTAGCTCAAATACATGATGTCCAATCAGGCTTTTGTCGGGATTGTCTTGATTAAACAATTCAATCTGCCCACTCGGACTCAAATACAATGCCCATAAGGGCGATTCACGGAATAATGTTTGCAAGCGTTCTTGGGCGATTTCCGTCATGGCGACGTTGCGCTGCACCACTGAAAAAGTAAAAATGCCGCCAATGGTGCCATCCGGTTGCCGCCAAGGGGTCACTTGCCAACGGTTATAACCCACCATATCCCCTTTTTCAAAGCGGGCTTCCCCCTCAATGGTCTCGCCGTGCAGAGCGCGGGTATGCACATCTTGCCAATAGGGCGGCACTTTCATCACGTCTTCATGACGCTGCCCGATGATGTTTTTTTCTTGTAGGAACATATTTTTGATGTATTCGTCGGTTATCGCTTGATAGCGCATGTCGGTATCATAAATCGCCGCCGCGACAGGCACTTGCTCCAAGAAACGTTCTAAGATATGCAACCGTTGGCGCGTAGCGGCTAATTCCGTTTCTAATTGTTCAATGCGCGTTTGCGCTGCCTCTGCCATCTCTATACGCTCCCACCTTGAAAAATTTCGGAATATTATAGCGGCATTTTAGCTGGATGTAAGTCATGGACTATTAGAGACCATTTGAAAAGGGGTTTTCCAGCAGGGGCGAGGCATGCCTCGCCCCATATGCACCAAGTTAAGGAAAAAGGGGTAAACTTTTGTTCATCAAAATAACAAAGGTACCCCTTCTCATGACAACCATACCGCAAATCAGCCAAGA